>CAWUTM010000018.1:0-20049 GCA_963925755.1 uncultured Sulfurimonas sp.
AACACTGATATTGGGAAAACATACACTACTAAACTTCTTTTAAAAGAGTATGCTTCTCGTGGTATAAAAGTAGGGGTTATTAAACCCATTGAAACAGGTGTCATTGATAATATTTACCCTGATGGAGACATGCTCTTATCTTTAGTTAAAAAGTTGAATCCCGCATTTAAAAATCTTAATGTCCAAGATATTGTTCCCATCTCGTATACTCTTCCCGCAGCTCCTTTTGTGGCTTCAAACGCAAGTAAACTCAATATAAATAAGATAATAACAGCAATAGAAAATCTTGAAAAATTATGTGATATTTTAATTATTGAAGGGGCGGGTGGTTTATATGTACCTTTGGATGAAGAGTATATGTTAATTGACCTTATTAAAGAGCTAAACGCAGCGACGCTTTTAGTGACTCATTGTTCCCTTGGTTGCATAAATGATACAAGGTTGAGTCAAAATGCTTTAGAAACGAATGCTATAAAGTATATAACTGCGTTTAATTGTAAAAAAACTGATGAGAGCTTTTCAGTTGTAAGCGAACCTTATTATATAAAAACACAAGAAAAAGTATATAAAACTGGTTCTGACATTGACACTATATGCGATGTCTTGTATAATCTATAAATTAAATCAATTAGGATAAAAATGGCACACTTAATTCGTACTGATGATTTTACAAAAGAAGAGATAGAAGAGATTTTAGCCGATGCAAAAACTTTTAGTGATGGCCGTTTTGAGAGAATCCTTCAAGATAAGATAATAATCACTCTATTTTTTGAGAACTCAACACGTACAAAGTCATCCTTTGAAATAGCGGCTAAACGTTTGGGTGCGGAGATAGTGCATCTTGACGTAGCACAAAGTTCAACCAAAAAAGGTGAGACACTTGTAGATACCGCAATGAACCTTGACGCGATGGGTCCTCATGCCATTATAGTGCGTCATCAAAATTCTGGGGTCCCTAAAATCCTTTCAAATTACACAAAGGCGAGTATAGTCAACGCAGGAGATGGCGCGCATGCTCATCCATCTCAAGCACTCCTTGATCTCTATACGCTCAAAGAACATTTTAAGAGTCTTGAGGGAAAGAAAATAGCAATAGTAGGAGACATTAAAAACTCTCGCGTTGCAAACTCAAACATAGAACTATTATCGCGTTTTGGTATGGAAGTTATTCTTGTCGCTCCACCTCACTTTTTACCAAAAACAGACCTAAGAACGACTCACTTTTTAGAAGAGATTATTGATGAGGTGGATGCTATTATGAGTTTGAGAACTCAGACTGAACGCCACTCTTCACAAAGTTATGCTTCACTCAAAGATTATGCAAGCGATTTTTGTATTACAGAGGAACTTATTGGGGACAGAGATATTATTTTACTTCACCCCGGTCCAGTTCATAGAAATATTGATATTGCAGACGCACTTTTAGAAGATAAACGCTGTAAGGTTTTAGAACAAGTTACAAACGGAGTGAATATAAGAATGGCTATTCTTAAAAAGCTTATAGCCACTAGCTAGATTTTATGAATTTTTCTGATTTAAATACTCTGGGGAGCCAGAGAAAACCCTTTCTCTTTGTGAGTGATTTTAAAGCGCAAAGAGTAGAAGTTTTTTTATTAGATGAACTAGAAGATAATGATGTTGAATTTTGCATAGATGAAAACTACACTTATAAACAACATGATAAAAAGTTTGAAACCATTCCTCTTGATATAAATAAATATAAAAAAAAGTTTACAGATGTTATAGAAAAGATAAAATCTGGAGAGACTTACATTTTAAACCTCACCCAAGAGACGAAGGTTCAAACAAAACTCAATCTAAAAGAAATATATAGTTACGCGAACGCACATTATAAGTTACGATATAAGGATGAGTTTGTCTGTTTTTCTCCAGAGAAGTTTATTCAGATTGAAAATAATCAAATAAATACCTTTCCAATGAAAGGGACTATAAACGCGGCTATAGAGAATGCGAGTGAAAAGATTTTAGCGAATGAGAAAGAATTAGCTGAACATATAATGGTTGTAGACTTACTCAGAAATGACCTCTCAATAGTCTCTAGCGATGTAAAAGTAGAAAAATTCCGTTACATAGAGTGCATAGAAGCCGGAGAGAAGAAACTGCTGCAAGTAAGTTCACACATAAGTGGAAAACTTGAGAATGACTGGCATACAAAGGTTGGTGATATATTAGAAAACTTGCTTCCAGCTGGAAGCATCAGTGGCGCACCAAAACGCAGTACCTTAGAAATAATAGAATCTATAGAAGGGTACGAGAGAGGATTTTTTTCTGGTGTCTTTGGTGTGTACGATGGAAAGAAGTTAGACAGCGGAGTAATGATACGTTTTATAGAAAAAAGAGATGATGGGTTTGTCTATAAAAGTGGTGGAGGAATAACTCTTGATAGTGATGTCAACCTCGAGTATCAAGAGTTGCAAGATAAAATATATCTTCCATAGTAATTTTATATTTACTTCGTTATAATAGAGAAAATTAATCTAGGATAGCTGATGTATATAGAAGATTTAAAGTTCTCTTTATGGGCAGATTTCATTGAGAGAGATTATCTTGATAATGAATTTAAAGAGTTGATAGATAAAAAAATCATTAATGGTGCTACTTCAAATCCAGCTATTTTTAAAAATGCTATTTTAAATTCCGACGCTTATAAAAAACAGCTTGAATCTTTACAGGCTTTTTCCCCAAAAGAAAAATATGAGGCTGTTGCCATGTATGACATTACAAAAGCAGCTGATATCTTAAGACCTCTATTCGATGTAGGCGATGATGGATATGTGAGCATTGAGGTAGACCCTTCATTATGCGATAACTCAGAGGCGACAATAGCTGAAGGGAGAAGACTTTTTCAAAGTATAAATAGACCTAATGTTATGATAAAAGTTCCAGCAACAGAGGCTGGATATAAGGCTATGAAAGCACTTACCTCAGAAGGAATTCCTGTTAACGCGACCCTTATCTTTAAAAAATCACAAGCGGTAAGTTGCGCAAAGGCTTTTAAAGAAGGCATAGCTTTATTTGGAAAGAGTGTTGCAAGTGTTATTAGTATTTTTGTGAGTCGTGTAGATAGAGCACTCGATGCAAAGCTCCAAGAAAATGGTATAGAAGTAGCTTTGAGTGGTATATATAATAGTGCAGATATCTATGCAACTATTCAAGCGATGAATGTAGATGGATGTCGCACTCTTTTCGCAAGTACTGGAGTGAAGGATGATTCCCTGCCTGCTTACTATTACATAGAGAAACTTCTTGCATACAACAGTGTAAATACGGCACCTGTGGAGACTATACACTCTTTTAACGCACATAAAACATCAATGCCAGCTTTACCAATTGACTCAGAGTTGATTAAAAATCATTTTTCTAAAATAGCAGCAATAGGTATCAATTTTGATGAGGTGCTAGATAAACAGATAGAAGATGGTTTGATTGCGTTTAAAGATGCGTTTAAAGATATATTGGAGGCGTTATGAGTAATGAAGTAGATGTAAGCAAGTTAACGTTTGAGCAGTTAAAGAAAGTTCGTGCATATCTTAAAAAAATGATTGAAGTTGGAGGAAGTGACCTTCATATAAAAGCTAATGCTGTTGTTAGAGCTAGAATTCAGGGAAATATCGTCCAGTTTGGTGGGGGAATCTTTTCCAAAGAGGACGCGTTAACTTTTGCAAAAGAGTTACTAAAGGGAAGATTTGTAGAATTTATAGAGAATAAGGACCTCGATTTAGTTTACCCTTTTGATGAGAACAATCGATTTCGTGTAAATATATTTTTTCAGATGGATGGCGTTTCAGCAGTTTTTCGTGTCATCCCGGTAAAAATTCCCGCCTTTAAAGAACTTCATCTTCCAGATGTTTTAAAAGAATTCACTCAAAAAGAGAGAGGGCTCGTCCTTGTAACAGGTGTAACGGGTAGTGGTAAATCAACTACTTTGGCATCTCTTATCAATGAAATAAATATTACAAAGAAAAAGCATATTATTACGATTGAAGATCCTATTGAGTTTGTACATAAAGATAGAGGCTGTATAATTAATCAACGTTCAGTTGGGCAAGATACACTCAGCTTTGGTTCAGCATTAAGAGCAGCTCTTCGTGAGGATCCAGACATTATACTCGTTGGAGAAATGAGAGATAAAGAGACTATTAACCTTGCACTTCATGCCGCGGACACAGGACACCTAGTTTTTTCAACTCTCCATACAGTTGATGCAAAAGAAACTATTAACCGTATAATCGCTCAGTTTCCAACAGATGAGCAAAACCGTGTAAGGATCTCTGTTGCAGGGGTTCTCCAAGGTGTTATTTCTCAGAGACTTATTCCTACTCTAGATGGTGGTCGTCGTGCTGCTATGGAGATATTAGTGCGTACTCCTACTATTGAAAAGTTAATTATGGAAAATAGAGATTATGAAATTCGTGATGCGATAGAAGCCGGAAAAGAGCACTACAAATCACAAAGTTTTGATCAGTCAATTCTTGATTTGTATAATGATGGTATAATTTCCAAAGAACAAGCACTTCTTAATGCTACAAGCGCTTCTGATTTACAACTTAAAATGAGTGGACTCTCAAACGCAAAGATGGGTGTTCAATCAGATGAATCAATTGCTAAAAGTACAGTAGATGTAAGTACTGCTGATGATGATATTTTTGACTTAAAGTAAATTTTAAAAGATAAATGGGTATAATCCCAGTCATTTAAAAAACACAAAAGGATTTAATATGTTAGAAGGTATAGTTAGAAAGAGTATTGGTAAAAGTGACACAAAGGCACTTCGCCTTGATGGTTATCTAATTGCAAATGTGTACGGAAAAGGTTTAGAAAACATCAATGCCGCATTCAAAATGAATGAGTATATCCGTACAGTTCGTAATAAAGAAGCTATCGCATTTCCAGTGAAAATAGACGGTAAAGAATTGAATGTAGTTGTTCAATCTTATGAGTCTCAAGCAGTAACTGGAAAACTTTTACATGTTGATTTAATGGTAGCACAACCAGGTGTTTTAACTCATTATTATGTTCCAGTAGCAACAACAGGTGAAGCACTAGGTGTTAAAAATAAAGGTCTAGTTTTCATAGCAAAACAACGTTTACGCGTTCAGACTACTATTGAAAATCTTCCAAATACTATCGTAGTTGATGTTACTCCAATGGATATTGGTGATTCAAGACTTGTTCGTGATTTAACAAAAATTGAAAATGTAACTTTCACGGATTCAGACCGTGTTGCTGTATTAAGTATAATTAAAGCGAAATAATTATGCTCATAGTCGGACTAGGTAACCCTGGTTCCGAGTATGAAAATACACGCCATAACATTGGTTTTATGGTTATCGATGAACTGATAAAAAGGTTCAATGCTTCAAAAATATCCTCCTCCTCTTTTCTTGGTGAATGTAGTAAATTCAAAAATCATTTTTTATTAAAACCACAAACTTTTATGAACCTTTCTGGCGATAGTGTTATCAAAGTTAAAAATTTTTATAAATTAGAACAAGTAGTTGTAATACATGATGATTTAGACCTTCCTTTTGGAAGTCTGCGTTTTAAAGAGGGTGGTGGACATGGCGGACATAATGGACTTAAGTCAATAGACTCTAAAATCGGTAAAGAATATATACGAGTTCGAATTGGAATAGGCAAACCAGACCATAAAGGAGAGGTTTCTTCTTATGTGCTAAGCCCATTTTCTAAAGAACAAAAAGAGTACTTAGAATCCTTAATTGAAAAAAGCGCCGATAGTATTGAATTTTTACTTACCAATACTATGGAAGACGTTAGTATAAAGTTTGCCAGTAAAGCCGCGTTATGTTAGCGTTTAAATATATATCGTTTCACTATTTAAAGTATTTTTTTATTATTATGAGTGCCTTAGTCATATTTATGGTTGGCTTTGATTATATGGGGAATGTTGATTCTCTTTCTTCTTCCGCAAACTTAATTCTAATCTATTTGGTGTATAAATCATTTTTTGCTATTGACATGTTGCTTCCCTTAGCTCTTGTTTTCGCGATGATAAGTACAAAAGTATTTTTAATTCGTTCTAATGCCCTCGTCTCTTTTTTCTCACTTGGTTATTCTAGAGTTGATATCCTCCGTCCATTTGTGGTGGTTTCTAGTGCCATTATTGTGCTATTTATTTCTCTTCACGCATGGCCAAGTTTTGCGCGCGCGGATGAATTTTCAAACAATATACGCGAAAATGCACAGTATTTAAATCCAACTCGAGATCTATTTTTTACCCATAAAGGGAAGTATGTCTATTTTTCAAAACTTCTTCCTCTTCAAGAGAGAGCTGAAGGGATTCGTGTTTTCAGTATAGAAAACAACTCTTTAAAAAAGGTTCTTCTCGCTTCTGTAGCATTTTATAGAGATGGTTACTGGAACATTAAACAAGCGGACATTATAAAAAAACCAGAAGATATGAGTTTTACGTCTCTAGGAATAGAAGTCACAAAAGATAAGGACTTGAAGATTCTTAAAGGTTTTAGACCTAAGGTTCTAGACCAAGTATATGAGGGAAAAGTAAACTTTACTATCAAAAACGCTATTGACGCGATTGTACTTTTAAACGAACAAAATATGAACACAAGCAGTATAAAAGGGGCACTATATAAGATTTTTATCTATCCATTCTTTGTTCCTTGTCTTATTGTCATAATCTTCTTTTTTGTTCCAATTAGCGTACGTTTTTTAAATGTGTCTCTATTTAGTTTTGGAGCAATTTTAGCTACATTGCTTATATGGGGACTACTTTTTATGCTTATAGAACTTACAAACACAAAGACAATTTCAAGTGAAGTAGGTGTAATTACTCCAGTGTTTATACTCTTTCTTATTGCTCTTAGACAATGGAGGAAATACCGACTAGCTACTTAACACCATTGTAAGCAGATTTTAGATAAAATCACTTAAAAAAGAGTGCGGAAATTTTATGATTGATTTTAAAAAACTTACAGAAAAATATCAAACACCACTTTATGTGTATAACTTTGACTATATGACAACCCAGTATGAAGAGCTTAAGTCTGCGTTTAAAGGGAAAAAGTCGATTGTTGCTTATGCGGTAAAGGCAAACTCTAACCTCAGTGTTGTAAAACATTTTGCAGAGATGGGAAGTGGTGCGGACTGTGTGTCTATTGGTGAAGTTAGACGTGCCTTTCTAGCAGGAATTCCAGCATATAAAATTATTTTTTCTGGTGTTGGTAAACGCGATGAAGAGATTCGTGAAGCGATCCAAAAAGATATTTTATACATAAATGTTGAGAGTGAAGCTGAACTTGGCCGTGTTGAAATAATAGCGAAAGAGTTAAATATAAAAACTCGTATTAGTATACGTGTAAATCCTAACATTGATCCAAAAACACATCCTTACATTTCTACAGGACTGCATGATAATAAATTTGGTGTAGATTTAAATACAGCAAAACGCATGTACATCATGGCAAATAACTCTGAGTTTTTAGACCCGGTAGGAATTCACTTTCACATTGGATCACAACTAACAGAATTAGGCCCAATCCGTGAATCGGCAGAGATTGTTGCTGACTTGGTGCGTTCACTTCAAAATATAAAAATAGAGCTAAAGTTCTTTGATATTGGTGGAGGAATAGGAGTACAGTATGATGATGAAGTTACCATTAAACCGTATGATTACGTACAGGCTATTTTGGGGACGTTAACTGCACTTGACTTAACTATACTTTGTGAACCTGGACGTTTCTTAACCGCTAATGCTGGTTACTTTGTTAGTAAAGTATTGTACGAGAAGCAAAATGGAGCTAAAAAGTTTGTTGTTATTGATGGTGCCATGAATGACTTACTTCGTCCAGCCCTTTATAACGCTTACCACAAGATAGAAGCTATTACAGAATCTACATCTGAAGCGCGTCCAGTAGATATAGTTGGTCCAGTATGCGAAAGTGGAGACTTTTTCGCCAAAGACTATCCTTTACCAGAATTAGCTCATAACGATTTAGTAATTGTACATAGTGCTGGCGCATACGGATTTGGAATGGGAAGTAACTATAATAGCCGTGGAAGAAGCGCTGAAGTGGCTTTAGAAAATGGTCAAGATAGACTTATCCGTAAACGCGAAACATTTGAAGACTTAATTGCACTAGAGCAAGAGTTCTTAAAGGATTAATGTGTACTTTATTGATGTTCAAGGTACCTTAATAAGTGATGAAGATAAATCCCCTATTCGGGGGAGTATAGCATTTATAGAAAAATTAAATAAAGAAAATATTCCCTATATGATTATCACGAACAATACAAAACAATCTTCTAAAGACTTTCATTCTTATTTGAATTCCGTAGGATTTGATTTCTCTTATGAAAAATACCTTGACCCACTCATGTTACTCCAACTAAGAGTTTCTAAAGAAGCAGTGGCGGCTTATGGAGCACCTGCGTTTTTAGAAACTCTTAAGTCAATGGGTTATGAACTAAACTATGAAAAACCTAAAACTGTTTTAGTCGCTATAAAAGAGGATTTTTGTGCGAACGAGTATGCACAAATGATAGACTTTTTACTTGATGGCGCTTCACTCGTTGGTATGCATGAATCATCCATATACGCAAAAAATTCTAAACGCTATCCTGGAGTAGGGGCGATTTTAAAAATGCTTGAATTTGCGACTAGTAGCTCTTATGAGGTTGTAGGAAAACCGAGTGTCGCATTTTATAAAGAAGCGTTGAATAAGTTGCAAGAGCAAGATGCAACTGCATCTTATGAAGATATAGTGATGATAAGTGATGATGTGAAAGGTGATTTAGGTGGTGCAAAAGAGCTTGGAATGAAGACTATTTTTGTTACGAGCGGAAAGTATAGAACCAAAGAAGAAATAGTTCCACTGTTAGATGAGAGATTAAAACCAGATTTTGTATACCAAGATATGCAAGAAGTATTGGAGAAGATATGAAAAGTAGTAATGACTGGCAGACCTTAGAAGACTGTAGAGATGCGATAGATAGTATTGATAATGAAATATTAGTTCTTTTAAATAAGCGTATGAATGTTGTCCAAAGAGTTGGTGAGATAAAAAAAGACACGGGTGGCGCTATTTATAGACCTGAACGTGAAAAAGCGATAGTTGAGAGACTTACAAACTTGAGTAAAGAAAATAAAGGTCTTTTAAACGCAAGTGCGATAGAAGCCATATTTTTAGAGGTTTTTGCAGTTTCTCGTAATCTTGAACTTCCTGAACGTATAGCCTACTTAGGTCCCGAAGGAAGCTTTACACATCAAGCTGCTGAGAGTCGTTTTGGCGCAATGAGTGACTATCTCTCACTTGGTTCTATTCACTCCGTATTTAAAACACTTGAAGCTTCTCGTGCAAAATTTGGGGTTGTTCCTATTGAGAATTCAAGAGACGGAATTGTTGGAGAGACACTCGACTTACTTTCTAAAAGTTCTGTAAAAATAGTTGCAGAACTTTATATGCCAATCCATATGTCGTTTGCAACAAAGGCAAGGAAACTTGAGGATATAAAAAAAATATATTCCAAGGACAAGGGCTTTGGTCAGTGTCGAGAATTTTTAAACGAGCATGGTTTTGTTAATATAGAACAGATACCAGTTGAATCAACGGCTAAAGCAGCAATCTTAGCCGAAGCGGATGAGAGTGCAGCTGCAATATGTTCGCATATAGCAGCCAAGCTTTATGGTGTGCCTACTATGTTTGAAAACATCGAAGATGAGCATGGCAGTGCTACTCGTTTTATCATTTTAAGTGACTTCAAAAATGCTATAAGTGGCAAAGATAAAACATCTATACTTGTCAGGTTAAAAGACGCGGTAGAAGCAGGTTCGCTTGTACATTTCTTACAAGATTTTGATAAACAAAATATCAATTTATCTAAAATTGAATCTCGCCCGTCAAAAGATAAGGGTGGATTTGGTTACTGGTTCTATATAGATTTTTATGGTCATATTGATGAGCCAAGAATTCAAAAAGTTTTAAAAAAACATACAAATGAAGTTACATGGCTTGGAAGTTATGTAAAAGGCGAGGACTAAGATAATGGATAAATGCAAATGGCTTGTAAGTTATGTAAAAGGCGAGGATTAAAATATTGAAATTTAATAAAAAACTAGAAAGTATAAAAACTTATGAGGCTGGAAAGCCCATTGAACTTGTTGTTAGAGAGTTTGGAATTGACACTAAAGATATAGTCAAACTAGCAAGTAATGAGAACCCTTATGGATGTTCTCCTAAGGTAATAGACTCAGTAAGTAAAATAGTGACGAAAATGGCGCTATACCCTGATGATAGTATGACAAAACTAAAGAATGCTTTACAGTCGCGTTTTGAAGTCGAAGAAAATAATCTAATTATTGGAAGTGGTAGTGATCAGGTAATTGAATTTATTATGCATGCAAAAGCAAATGCAAGCTCAAAAATACTTATGAATAGCGTTACTTTCGCCATGTATGAAATTTATGCAAACCACATAGGTGCGGAAGTTATTCGTACAACTTCGCAGAAACATGATTTAGATGAATTTTATGAGCTCTATAAAACAGAAAAACCAGATATTATCTTTTTATGCACTCCTAATAATCCAACCGGTGACGCAATAGATAGAACTGATATGATGGACTTTATACAAAAGATTGATAAAGATACTTTAGTCGTTATTGATGGTGCATATATGGAATATGCAATCTATAAAAATAAAGACAAAGGTATTACTCCAAAAGATCTTATAAAAAAATATGATAATGTAATTTATTTAGGGACATTTTCTAAGGCTTATGGGCTTGGTGGTATGAGAGTTGGATATGGAATTGCAGACTCTAAAATCATTAAAGAACTTTATAAACTGAGACCACCTTTTAACATTACGACACTCTCGCTTGAAGCGGCATCTGTTGCTCTTGAAGATGAGGAATTTGTAAATAATTGTATCTCTTTGAATTTTGATGAGATGAAACGCTATGAAGAGTATGCAAAAGAGAAAAAAATAGATATAATAGAGAGTTATACAAACTTTGTTACGTTATGTTTAAATGAGATGCAAAACTCTACAAATTTAGCGAATGATTTGCTTAAACGTGGGATGATTATCCGTGATTTAAGTGGATATGGAATGAATGCGATACGTGTAACAGTTGGAACTTCGGAGCAAAATAGTCGCTTCTTTGAACTAACATCAGAATTATTATAAATTTTAAAATGAGAGATTAATGGATTTTAAAGTACTTTTTTCACAACTTGTTGTTTTATATGTAAAATTAACAAAACAACAGAAGATTATTATTGCTGGGGCTATTTTTGGTATTGTCTCATTTTTAATATTTTTGGTTGTATTTACTTCAAATCAAAATAAAAAAGAAAATTATGAAATGCTTTTTGATGAATTAAGTTCGTCTGATGCAGCAAAAGTAGTCGCACAACTCGAAAAAGACGGAGTTCCTTATAAAATTGGCGCTAACAATATTATAAGAGTACCAAAGAATGTTGTCTATAAACAGAGAATAAACATAGCATCCCTAGGAATTCCAAAAGAGAATGGTGTAGGGTTTGAGCTTTTTGATAAACAAGAGTTTGGTGCTACGAGCTTTGATCAGAAAATAAAACATTTACGCGCTTTAGAAGGTGAACTATCACGTACAATTAACGCACTCTCGCCAATTGATAACGCAACGGTAAGTTTAGCCCTTCCAAAAGATACATTATTTGTTTCTAAGCAAGTTGAACCAACTGCTTCGGTCATGGTAGAAATGGTAGAGGGTAGAAGATTAAACTCTAAGCAGATTAGAGGAATAAAAAATTTAGTGGCAGCTGCTGTTCCAAAACTTTCTTCATCCAATGTGATGCTTATAAGTAGTGATGGAGAGACTCTTGGCGATGAAGATGAAATGTCACAAATGGGAGACCTTTCTGTTGTTCAGCAAAAGTTTAAAGTTAAAGAAGAGAAAAAGAAACAAAGAAAGATAATGAGTGTTATCGCTCCTTTTGTTGGCGGTAAAGATAAGGTTGTCGCTCAAGTGACGATTGAATTTGATTTTTCTATTATGAATTCCACATCAGAGATATTTGACCCTGAAAATGTTGTGAGAAGCGAGCAAGTTAGTGAAGAGAAACGCGAAGGTGGTTCTCCTGAACAAATTGGTGGTGTTCCTGGAACAGTTAGCAATATCGGCCCAGTGCAAGGACTCACCAGTAAGCAAACAAAAGAAACTTACGAAAAAAATAGTGGAACGACAAACTACGAAGTAGGTAAAACAGTAAGCACTACAAAGAGTCAGTTTGCACGGATTAAGAGAATTACCGCAGCCGTCGTAGTTGATGGAAAATATAAGACGAAATTAGATGAGAATGGAGCGGTTACTCAAGATATAGAATATATTGCCCTAAGTGATAGTGATCTCAATGCGTTAGTGTCACTTGTTAGTCGGTCTATTGGAATAAATGAGGGTAGAGGTGACCAGATCAGTGTTCAAAATTTACAGTTTGATAGAACAAAAAATGAAGTTTCCGCAGATGGTGTCAGTATGGCTATCCGTTTTTCTCAAACATACCTTGCCCCTTTTTCCGGACTGTTTAAGTACTTAGCAGTTGCATTATTACTTCTAATCCTTTACAAGAAGGTGATCTCTCCATTTGCCGCGAGAATGCTTGAAATATCAAAAGTGGATGAAGATGTTAATGCTCCATTATTAAATATTGAAGATGATGAAGATGAAGATCTTGTTGAAAAAGCGCTAATGATGCGTAAAAAAGTAGAAGATCAACTTGGTGTAGGAAGTGGTTTTAATGAGAATGAACTCAAATATGAAGTAACACTAGAAAAAGTAAAACATATGGTTGAAGATAGTCCAGATTCTATTGCTTCTCTTTTTGAAGCCCTTCTGTCTGAAGCAGCAGAGGGAATGAGTCCAGCTAGAACGGAAAGAAGGTAAAATATGTCAGATTTAAGTTCAACACAGCAATTAACATTCAATGAAATGGATATGGGAGAGAAGATAGCTATCCTTCTTTTACAGTTAGGAGATGACCTTACAGCGAGTGTATTTTCAGCTATGAGTGTTGAGGCAATAACGACTATTTCAAAGTATATCGCTGTAAATAGTACTATAGACAGAGCAATTGTAACAGCTATTTTAGAAGAATTTCATGCAATATTTAAGTCTGGTCAGTATATGAGTTCAGGTGGTATGGAATATGCGAGAGAACTTCTTTATAGGACTCTTGGCGCAGATGAAGCCAAACTTATTCTTGATAAATTATTAAAAAGTATGGAAACAACTCAAAATTTCGCATATCTATCTAAAATTAAACCACAGCAGCTTTCGGATTTTATTATAAATGAACATCCTCAGACTATTGCACTTATATTAGCCCATATGGATGCTACTGAAGCTGCTGAAACACTTCAATATTTTCCCGATGACTTAAGAAGTGAAGTAGCAATGAGAATGGCAAGATTAGGAGACATCTCCCCTTCCGTGATTAAGAGGGTTTCCGCTGTTCTAGAATCTAAGCTCGAGTCTCTAGCAACATACAAGGTTGAAGTTGGTGGACCTCGCGCAGTTGCCGATGTATTTAATAGACTTGGCGCAAAAAGTTCTAAAGCAACTTTATCAAATATTGAACAAGTGGATGAAGATCTTGCAAGTCTTATTAAAGAAATGATGTTTACTTTTGAAGACATTGTCTCACTTGATAAAAATGCAATTACTGAAACACTTAAAGCTCTTGACAAAAATGACCTAATGCTAGCGCTAAAATCTTCTCCTGAAGAATTAAAAGAAAAATTCTTCTCGGCTATGAGTGAGAGAGCTCGTGATGCGTTTGAAGAAGAGATGCAATTCCTTGGTGCAGTTAAAATGAAAGATGTTGAAATTGCACAAAGAAAAATTGTTGAAGTGGTTAATGGTCTTGCTGAGTCAGGTGCAATTCAGATGGGCTCAACTGATGAGATGGTTGACTAATGGCATCAATAATATCTGGAAGTAATACAGAAAAACATCGTATAGATAAATATACCTTTAAAGTTATAGACTCTAAGGGTCATATTAGTACTAAAGAATCTTCATCCCCAACGGTTTTTACAGAAGAAAATCATCCAAAAGCAAGGTCTAGTGATATTGACTCTAGTGCATTAAGTGCTAGCTCTAAAGAATCTTTAATAGAGTCTCTTATGCAAAAAACTGATGAGATGTCATCTAACTTTATTAAACTACAAATGAAACTTGAGAGTAAAGAAGAAGAATATAAGAAAGAACTAGAGGCCGCAAAAGAGCTTGCCTTTTCTGAGGGTATTGAAGCTGGTATAGCAAAGGCTGTTAAAAATGGTGATGATTTACTAAGCAAATCAGTGGCGCAATTCTCTTCATCAGTTGGCAAGTTAGAAGAAAGCGCAAAAGAATTTGAAAATGCTTTAGAAGGCATAAAGGCAGAGTTGATTTCTGCAGCATTAGATATTTCAGCAGAAGTGCTTCAGGTTGAACTTTCTGAGAACTCCAATGAGGTTGCAAAAAAACTATCGGATGCGCTCCTAAAAGAACTTCAATCTGCATCTAAAATTACAATAAAAGTTAATCCAAACAACCATGGAACAATTTCAGAACATATAGGTAAACTAGAGCATATAAATATAATATCTGATAGTGCGGTACGTGAAGGTGGAGTCATTATAATGAGTGATGCTGGAAATATAGACGCACAGATATCTAAAAGATTTGAGAGAGTGAAAAAAGCTGCATTAAGCGAGTAAATAAATATGAAAATTAAAGAAAAATCAATCAAAGAGCTAGAAATAGTATGTGCAGATATAAGAGAAGAAATACTAAGAGTTGTTAGTAAAAATGGTGGACATCTTAGTTCAACATTAGGAGCAACAGAACTGATTGTAGCTATGCATAAAGTTTTTGACTCTAAAAAAGACCCATTTATATTTGATGTCTCCCACCAGTCGTATGCGCATAAGCTTATAACAGGAAGATGGCAAGAATTTGACACTCTTCGCCAATTTAATGGTTTATGTGGTTATACAAAACCTAGTGAGAGTGATGATGATTATTTTGTAGCTGGACATAGTTCTACATCTATATCATTGGGTGTGGGAGCAGCTAAAGCAATAGCCCTTAAAGGTGAAGAAAAAGAGCGTATACCTGTTGTTATGATAGGTGATGGTTCAATGACTGCTGGTATGGTTTATGAAGCACTTAATGAACTCGGCGATAGAAAATATCCTATGATAATAATTCTTAATGATAATGAGATGAGTATAGCTAAGCCAATTGGTGCTTTGAGCCGTATATTAAGCTCCGCAATGGCTTCTCCTTTTTATCAATCCTTTAAAAGAACGACAGAAAGTTTTGTAGATAATTTTGGCGAAGGGGCACACTACATAGCTAAACGCATGGAAGAATCTTTAAAACTGATTACTCCAGGACTTATGTTTGAAGAGATGGGAATTAACTATATAGGTCCTGTAGATGGACACAACCTAAGTCAACTCATAGATATTATGCATACAGCACGAACTATGAATAGACCTGTTATTATTCATGCACAAACCATCAAAGGTAAGGGTTATAATATCGCCGAAGGTCAAGAAGAAAAGTGGCATGGCGTTGGTCCTTTTGATTTGAATAGTGGAGACTCGTCTAAAAAGAGTGGAAGCAAGAGCGCAACGCAAATATATACAGAAATTTTACTTGAGCTTGCTGAGAAAAATGATAAAATCGTTGGAGCAACGGCAGCTATGCCAGGTGGAACAGGCTTGGCTGAGCTTTTAGAGAAATATCCGACTAGATTTTGGGATGTAGCTATCGCTGAACAACATGCTGTAACATCTATGTCAGCCTTAGCAAAAGAGGGGTTTAAGCCTTTTTGTACTATCTATTCTACATTTTTACAACGTGGATTTGACCAAGTGATACATGATACTTGTTTGATGGATTTACCTGTTGTATTCGCCCTTGATCGCGCTGGAATTGTAGGTGAAGATGGAGAAACTCATCAGGGAGTATTTGATATATCATTTTTACGGGCAATACCTAATATGACACTTTTCGCACCGCGTGATGAAAAAAGCTTTCACCAAGCGATGGCATTTGCAAGTGAGTATAATCATCCATGTTCATTGCGATACCCAAGAGGTTCATTTATCCCGACAGATTTACCGGAATCAGTTGTCTTTGAATTAGCAAAGTCTCAACTATTGCTTTCTAATAATTCTGACATACTTTTTATTGGCTATGGTAATGGTGTAGGTCGTGCATACGAAACATCTAAGTTCCTTGATGAAAAAGTGAGTATTTTAGACTTGCGTTTTGTAAAACCTCTCGATGAAGAGATGCTCACGAATATGGCACTCAAACATAAGAAGTGGTATGTTTTTTCTGATAGTGCAAAAATGGGTGGTGTTGGCTCTGCAATTTTAGAATTTTTAGCAAAAAGTGCTATTTTAGATGTGCATGTAACAAGTTTTGAGTATGAAGATGCATTTATTACACATGGAAATACTAAGTTAGTTGAAGAATCTTTAGAGCTATTACCAGAGCAGATAGCCAAGAAAATTATTTAATACCATAGCAAACCACTAAGTTTACTTGACTTTATTTTTGATATCTTATATTATTACACAAATATACTAAAAGGTTATCTAGTGAAAAATAAATCTTGCCCCGTGTCATTTGTAAGTATTGATGGAAATGTAACGAGAATTAGTTCATTCTATTTTGGATTAATATTCTCTGCATACCTTTTTACAATGTACGATACTATTTTATACTTATTGATTATTGATTTTATTATAAGACTTTTTATTGGACAAAAATATAGTCTACTTGTTATCTTAGCTACTCAAACAAAGAATATTTTACGTATTAAAGAACATTTAGTTGATTCTGCGGCTAAAAGACTTGCCGCAACCTTTGGACTACTATTTCTCGTAATAATTTTAATAGCGAGTGTATTAGGCTTAGACATACTTTTATACGTATCGAGTGTTATATTGCTTGCATGTATTATTATGGAAGTTACTATAGCATATTGTGTTGGTTGTGAAGTATACTACCTATTGAAATACATATTTTAGATGGTTGGCATCTCTACAAAAGGGACATATGCAATTGCGGCTATGCATGTCTTACACCATTCCAAAAATAAAGAACTTATACAAATAAGAGAAATCTCTGCACTCACTCAAATTTCACATGGATATTTAGAACAGATACTAGCGGTACTTAAAAAATCAGGTTTTGTTACAAGCATTCGTGGTGCTAATGGTGGATATAAACTCTCTCGTAGTGCTGAAGATATCATTATTTTAGATGTATTAGAGGCAGTAGAAGGAGAACTGTTTACTCCCTATGAAGATTCAGGCGCGAGTATTGTTCTCGAATCATTTTGGAGTGATACACAGTCTCGTGTTAGAGAAGTTTTTAACATTAAACTCTCAGAATTAGATAAGGCTTATGAAACATATTATTATCAGATTTAGTTACTACTTAAGGTAGATAACACCACAAAACCTTCCTGTATCTTGTTTATCCCTATAGGAAAAATACTTATTCTTATTACATAATGTACATTCCTTAGATACTTCAACTTTTTTTTCATCTATACCAGCCTGTAAAAGCTGCTTCATTAAAATAGAATTGATATCTAAGAAGTATTGCCCATCTTTACATTTAACTGCATAATCTAGTTGTAGAGACTTAGCTTCATCATATACTTCACTGCCCACTTCATAACAGCAAATATGTATATTAGCTCCAATTTCTACATAAACATTATCTATAGAAGAACCAAAATTATTAGTAAATGAATCAAGAGTATTTTGTATTATGTTTTTAAATGCACCTGCTCTGCCTGCATGCGCGACTGCAATAACTTTTTTTACATCATCATAGAAGATTACAGGGGCACAATCAGCAACCATCACCATTAATGGAGTGTGTATTTTATTGGTAATAAGTGCATCGCAGGTTGGAGGGTTAAAGTAGTTCTCTCTTTCTGTAAGGATGTGAATTGTATTTGAATGAACCTGCTTCATATGTACAAGTTTATTTTTGTCATAATTTAATCTTTGGGCTAAGTCCTGATGATTTCTATCCACTAAGTCTATGTCATCCTTTACATGGTACGCAAGATTTCCATCATGCTTAGATGTAAAGCAGTATGTGATATTTGCAAATTGCTTTAATATGCTTATTTGATTAATTTTCATATAATAATTATAACAAAAATAAAAGGTTATGTTCTTGAGTAAACAATGTTTGTATAGTGTGACACTTGATGGTGAGAGTGTAGAGAGTAAACGCCATGAGATAAAAGAGTACTTCGATTCTACTTTTTCTCTTTTTGAGAGTGTGTTTGAAATACTTAAAGATGATGAAGTTTTCTATCAAAAGTCTGAGTTGACACGTCATCCGATGATTTTTTATTTTGGACATACTGCGACATTTTTCATAAATAAATTAATGTATATGAAGATAATCACGCAGAGAATAAATTCTGACTTTGAGTCCCTATTCGCTGTTGGCGTTGATGAAATGTCGTGGGATAATATGAATCATGAAAGAGATAAATGGCCTGACATAGATGAGGTTAGAAAATATAGACAATCCGTAAAAGAATTAGTGACAAAACTTATATTTGAACTTCCCTTAACTCTTCCAATACAAAAAAATTCTTCAATGTGGATAGTACTTATGGGGATAGAGCATGAAAGAATTCATATTGAGACATCCTTAGTGCTGCATAGACAGATGCCTTTAGAACTTGTAAAAGAGACAGAAAAATTTTTAATTTGTAAAGAAAGTGGGAAGGCTCCAGAAAATTCGATGGTAGAAATAGAAGCTTCTTATGTGAAACTGGGAGTAGATGACTCTCATAATTTGTACTCTTGGGACAATGAATATGGAAGTTATGAAGAAAACCTTCCTGCATTTTCTGTATCAAAATACCTAGTAAGCAATGGAGAGTTTTTAGCATTTGTTAATGATAGAGGCTACTCAAATTATGAGTACTGGGATGAAGAAGGATTAGAGTTTTTAAAAAGAACTAATGCAAAATACCCTCACTTTTGGATATTAAAAGATGGGGTTTATAAGTATAGAACACTTAACTCAGAAATAGAGATGCCTTATGACTGGCCAGTAGATGTAAATGCTCTTGAAGCAGAGGCATTCTGCCGGTACAAGTCACAAAAAGAAGGACTTAAGTACCAGCTTCCAAGCGAGAGTGAGTATAGAGCAATGTATGAGTATGCTTTACTCAAAGATATTCCCGAGTTTCAAAGTCAAAATGCCAATGTTAACTTGGCTCATTATGCTAGTTCAGTACCTGTAAACAAATTTAGTTTTAATGGCATATATGATGTTGTGGGAAATGTTTGGCAATGGAGTCGAACGGCTATGTTTAGTTTTAAAGGTTTTGAAGTACATGAGGCTTACGATGACTTCTCGGTACCAACTTTTGATAATAAACACTCGCTTGTTCTTGGCTCTTCATGGGCGAGTAGTGGTAACTTGATAGCGAAGAATTCACGTTACGCGTTTAGAAAGCACTTCTTTCAAAATGCAGGTTTTAGATATGTAATAACAGATAAAAAGGATAAAGAAATGGCAGATATTTATGAAAGCGATGAGTTAGTTTCACAATATTGTGAATTCCAGTATGGAGATACACACTTTGGAGTGGAAAATTTTGCAATAAAAACGGCGGAGATATCTTCAAAATATGCGATAAATAAAGGAAGAGCCCTTGATTTAGGTTGTGCGACTGGACGAGCTAGTTACGAGCTTGCACGTGAATTTGATGAGGTTGAGGGTATAGATTTTTCAGTACGTTTTGTTCAGGTTGGAGCAAAGTTAAAGTCAGATGGATATGTCGCGTTTAGTAGCAAAGAAGAGGGTGAGTTAGTAACTAACAAAAAAGTGAGTATACAAGAACTGGGTTATGAAAAACTTGCGCCGAAGGTTTCATTTTGGCAGGGTGACGCGTGTAACTTAAATCAAGAGTTTACAGGCTATGATTTAGTGATGGCAACAAATCTAATAGACAG
>CAWUTM010000019.1:0-6656 GCA_963925755.1 uncultured Sulfurimonas sp.
TAATGGCCCAAGAGATAGATGGCTTCAAAGTAAATACTTTTTCTCTTACCTCGTCGAATGATGTAGCGGGTATTATGGAAGAGATAACTCTTTTAAACAGAGAAAATACAATAGTTCACATATCTTCATATATTCATAATACGGTTTTAGTTCAAACACTCAAACGCGGACTTGAAAAAGAATATCCAAATGCAAAAATTTCGCTTATAAAGTCTTCAGATAAGTCTAAAACAATTCTAAACATATTTAGTGCGGATAAAATAAAAGGCGAATCACTTCATGACGCTATTTTACATAAACTATATCTAAACTATCAAACCAAAGAAGACAGTGCTATAGAGTATAGAGATCAGCTCTTCAGTAGGTACTTTACGGATCATCTTACCGGTCTTCCTAATATATACCAACTAAGAAAAGATTTACAAACGAACGAAGACTACGGGCTTGCTTTAGTCAAGATTGATAACTTTATGACTATAAATAACTTTTATGGATTTCTTATAGGTGATTATGTAATAGAAGAAGTTGCAAAGTACCTTAAAAAAACGCTTAAAGAGCAAAAAGTATATAAACTATCAGGGGCTGAATTCGCTTTTACATTAAATAGTAAAAAAAGTTTTTATGAACTAAAAGACTATCTAAGCGCTTTAAGTAAGAAAATAAATTCTTTTTTTGTCTCATATCAAAATACTAAGATATTTATAGACTTTACCATGGCATCAAACTCTGAAGTGGAAAATGAAAATTTATTTTCCAAGGTGTCTATGGCATTAAACTATGCAAAGGAAAAAGGTGTTCCTTTTTGGATATACGAAGATAGAATGAACTTTGAAAATGATTATAAACAAAATTTTCAACTCTCAGAGACAGTCAGAGAAGCTGTTAAAAATTCTCGTATTGTTCCATACTTTCAAGCAATTATAGACAATAAAACAGACAAAATTGTGAAGTATGAGTGTTTAGCTCGTCTTATAGACTCAGATGGAAATGTACTCTCTCCAGTACTCTTTATGCCTGTGGCAAAAAAGATTAAAGTATATACAGAAATAACAAAACAGATTGTAGAAAAATCTTTTGCCGCGTTTGAGGCGACTAACTTAGAATTTAATATAAATCTTTCAATAGAAGATATTATGAATAACAATATTTATAACTTTATAGTTGGAAAATTAAAAAGTTCTCCAGCAGCGTCAAGAGTTACATTTGAACTTTTAGAATCAGAGTCTATTGGAGACTTTAATAAGGTTGAAAACTTTATAACAGAGATTAAACGCTATGGTGCAAAAATTGCAATAGATGATTTTGGAAGTGGTTATTCCAACTTTTCATACCTTATAGAGATAAAAGCACACTACATTAAAATTGACGGCTCTTTAATAAAAAATATAGATGTCGATAACTCTGCTCTTTTTGTTGTCCAAACAATAGTGAGTTTCGCTAAAAAGTTAGGAATAAAAACAGTAGCGGAGTTTGTACACTCTAGTGTCGTTATGGATAAAGTGAAAGAGTTGGGTATTGATTATTCACAAGGGTTTTATATTGATGAACCATCTATTAAAGCAGGTGCTTTAATAGTGTAATGGTTCACTAGTCTTTTTTAGAAGCTCTTGTTTTTTTCTTTGCTTTTGATTTTTTCTTCTCTTTCTTCTTTTTTGCAAGTTTAGCTTGTGTCTTTTTCTTCTCTTCTTTTTTAGCTTTTTTCTTTTTAGCTTTCTTTTTCTTCTCTTTTTTCTTGTCAACTTTTTTTGCTAACTTTTTAGCTAGTTTTTCTTCTTCTTTTTTATCTTTCTTTGCCATACTGAGACTCCTTAAATTATGTCTTAATTCATTATACTACTTAAATATTTTTAGTTTTCTTAAGAAGTGTATTATTTTCTATTCTTGAATAGCCGTAACACGGTTTCTACCATTTCTCTTTGATTCATACAAGGACTTGTCCGCTATATCCATAAGGGTGTTTATGCTCATGTCCTCTTTAAAAGTTGATACTCCAAAACTTGCCGTAAGATGCTTTGGCGTTGGAAACTCATTGACATTAATCGCATTTTTTAGTTTTTCCGCTAGTATCATCGCTTGTTTTAGATTTGTATGTGGAAGAATTATTAAAAACTCTTCACCGCCCCAACGCCCCAATTCGTCTCCTACTCTTATAAACGATTTTAACACGCCTGCAAACTCGACAAGTACATTGTCACCAGCTAAGTGACCATAATTGTCATTAACGGATTTAAAATGATCTATGTCGATAATTATTATGCTACAGATTTCACCATCTCGTTTAAAACGGTTATATTGATTTTTCAGTATGCTATCTGTATACATTCTGTTATTTATTTTTGTTAATTGGTCGGTTATCGAGATACTTTTTAGTTCTATCTCTTTGTTCTTTAGTTCAGTTATATCAGTTAAATAACCAAGGAAACTGGTGATTTTATTGTATTCACCCCTCACTATAATCGTGCTGTGTAAAATCCATTTTATATCACCATCTTTTCTTATAAGACGATAGGGCTTATGCTCAAAAAAATACGCTTTATTTCTTATCGAGTGTTTGTGCGTCTCAAGAACCTCTTGTAAGTCATCAGGATGAATACATTCCATATAGGAGATAGAACCACTTTGGAAATCATTCTGAGTATAAGCTAACAGTTTTTGGACGCTTTTAGAAACAGAATCAACGCTCCAAGCTTTATCGTTATTCCATTTAAATAAAACAGCATCGCTTAAATCAAAAAGTGATAGTAAAACATCTTGATCGTATTTTTGTTTATCAGCCTGATTCTTTTGTCGGACAGGTATTTGGGCAAATAAATATGAAAGAGGAATCGATAATATAAATAAAACTAGTATTGTAAAAAGGAGTTGTGTTGAGTTGCTAGTTATCTCATCTGAAAGATTAAATCTATTTTCTGCTATAACCATATATATAGCGTCATCATCATTTAAATATATTTTATTTGAATAAAAATTATTTCCAAAATATTCGTTATTAGTAAGAATGTCTTTCGCTTCTTTACTGAAGTAATCATGTATTGTAGTGGCATCTTGTAGGTATTTGCTCCAAAAACCGTTATATTGATGGTCTATAAGTGTATTTCCATTACTGTCAAATAGGTATACTTTATTTGATGGAGTCTTTACAAATTCATGAAGAAGGTCCTTCATAGAAATATCTGCAATTAAAACACCAACTATCTTTTCTTTTATAAAAATTGGAGTTCCAAGATATACAATAGAATCCATCTCCGCCTTTTGTTGCTTTTTACTTGAGTTAAGCGCGCTAGACCAAGTCTTATCTTTGGGCGTATTTAGCGTAGATTTAAAATAGTGGCTATTTCTTCTATTTTGTAGTTTATTTATTTTAGTTACATAAGGTTTTAAAGTTGATGAATGCCTATTGATGGAGATTTTCTCTCTTCCTCTTCTATCAATATATCTAAGTTTCATAATCTTATTTAATGATTTTGTCGTATTTAAAAGCAGAGTGGTGGAAAGTTCCTTATATCTATCGTCAGATAAATATTTGTTAAAGGCAAGAGAGTTTTTTATAGTTGTAAGTTCTGTGTTTACATCATTAACATGTGAATTAAAGAATTTGTTTTTGACTATATGCTTTTGAGAAATACTATTAGCATCTAAATAATCCATATATATCTCTGGACTTTTGAAGAGAACTAGCTGAGTTAACAATAACAAAACGATGCCATTAATTAAAAAAATTATAAAAAGTTTTATTTTAAAGGAAATATTCAAAGAGAACCACCATTCTTGTATTATAGTAAATTATATCATAATAATATAGTGAGCAGATTAGACTGTCTGAAAAAGTTGTTGCTTTTAGAGGGGATATTAATGTAACTAAGAGCTATAAAGCTCTTAGTTAAGAGGTTGGAACTATTCTGCTACGTCTACTGCAACAGCAGTTGATTCCCAGATACCGTGCTTAGTACAGTAACCGTGTGCAACAAGATTAAGTTTCTTACCCATTGGACGGATAGTGAAAGTTACTTCAGCGTGAGACTTTTCGTTACCAAGAGTACCTGGAACAAAAGAAGCCATTGCTAATTTAGTTTCGCCATTGAAAAGAGTGATTGATTCGATGTAGTGATCGAAATCATCTGGATGAGTATACTCGTTACCCATTTTAACAGTAACTTTTAAAGTTTCGCCTTTCTTAGCTTCACCTTCAACAGTGATGAATGGTGAGTGACGGTCGATTAAGTCTTTTTTAGCTTCTCTTTCTACATTGTCGATATTTTCGTATACGTTTACTTTTGGCATATTAAATTCCTTGTGTTTTGTTTTAATGTCGTTATTGTATCTTCAAAAACTTTTACAAAACATAAATAAGAGTATATTTGTCTCATTTAAGTTTTATTTTATTTTGAGAAGCTAGCTTCTTGAATGATGAGCGGATAAAAATAACCATACCCAAAATCTTTATCTTTAAGCACGAGGCCTTTTGCATAAACGACTTCACCGACTTTTGGCGCAATTTGAGTGGAAGTAAAGACAAGGTCATTCATTCCCTCAAAGTTACTGCCATCTTGAATATGTATCCAATTGAGTTTCATGATTTGCGCTGAAGTTTTTGTTACTTTACCTTTTACGGTTACGGTTTTACCTACGTATTTATCTCGATTTTTAAAGAGTTCGGCAATAGAAACAGTGTCATCAGACATATATGAAGAGTTCATGACACTCGCTTTTTTAGTTGGAGCTTTCATATGGCTCTTAGTAGGCGCGTCACCGGCAAATAAAATAGACTCAAATGTGCGATCAAGTGTTTTTGAGTGAAAGTTTTTCATCCAACCTTGTTCCGAGTAACTAATGGCGTCACCAACTTTTACGTCGCGTTTAGTCATTGCAATCCAGTAAGTCTTTGTTGATTCTTCTACTTTCATGTAAGTGTACCCACCGCTAGAAAGAGTCTCTAAAACTATACCTGTATAAGAAGATGAAGCATAAAGTCCCATACTAAAGAGGAACGATAACAGTATTTTTTTCATTTAAAATCCTTTAATTTGGATTTTATCACTGCTTAACCAAAAAAAGGATAAAATCACCATAATTATAATACAAAGAGTACAACTATGTTAAAACCATTACTGATAGAGATTGGGGTGGAAGAGCTTCCCGCTGTTCCCCTTTTAAAAGAGTTAAAAAATATTGAAAAAAAGTATGCAAATATTTTAGAAAAACACTCACTTTTAGGTGAGTTTGAATTTTACTACACTCCTAGACGTTTAGTCATTTGGCATAGAGAGTTTAAAGTCTCTCAAGAAGATTCTGTGGAAGAATTTTTTGGCGCTCCTTTAGCCGTTGCATACAAAGACGGAGTAGCGACTCCCGCTGCAAATGGCTTCGCAAAGAAGTGTGGCGTTTCACTTGAAGAACTGAGTTCTATAGACAAGGGCGGTAAAGAAGTCCTTTACTATAAAAAAGACGTAAAGGGAAAATCTTCTATAGACCTTTTACCTGAGATTGTAGAGTCTTGGATAAAGTCTCTTGAGTTTGGAAAAACTATGCGTTGGGGAAGTTCGGATGAGAGCTTTATCCGTCCTGTACGTTGGGTAAACACTCTTTTAGGTGACTCCCTTGTGCCTATGACTCTTTTTGGCGTGCAGTCGTCTAAAGAGACTTACGTACATCGTATTTCTAAGTTTGGTGCTACTGCTATTAGCGGTGCTAAAGAGTACTTTGAAGTTTTAGAAAAAGGCGGTGTTACGCTTTTTCCAAGTAAAAGAGCGGAGAAGATTTCTGCCGACTTTAAACGTATAGAAAAAGAGAATGATGTGACTATAGAGATAGACGCGGAACTCTTTGATGAAGTTGTGGCAATTAACGAAAACCCTACAGCTCTTTTAGGTTCTTTTGACGAGGCGTTTTTAAGACTACCTCCAGAAGTTATCATTACGTCTATGAAAGAGCACCAGCGTTACTTCCCAGTATTTAAAGATAACAAACTTATAAATAAGTTTGTAGTGGTTTCGAATGCACTTACAGATGACTTCTCAAAAGTTATAGCTGGAAATGAAACAGTTTTACGTCCGCGTTTGGCAGATGGTCTTTTCTTCTGGGACAATGACCTCAAAAATGGACTAAGCACCAAAGGTCTTGAAAAAGTAACTTTCTTTAAAGGTCTTGGAACTGTTATGGACAAGATAGAACGTGAGGGTAAAATAGCTTCCACTCTTTTTGATAAGTTTGAAGTTGATGCGGATAAAGCGGACCTCATAAGAGCTATAGAAATTGCAAAAGCTGACCTTATGAGTGAGATGGTATATGAGTTTACAGAACTTCAAGGTCTTATGGGTGGATACTATGCAGCGGAGCAGGGTGAGAGTAAGGCTGTTGCTACTGCTGTAAGTGAGCAGTACTTACCAGATGGAGAAGATAGTGCTTTACCATCAACGCCATTAAGTGGCATTGTCGCTATGAGTATAAAGATAGACACGCTCTTAGGTCTTTTCTCAGTAAACCAGATTCCAACTGGGTCTCGTGATCCTTTTGCTCTTCGTCGCGCTGTAAATGGTCTTGTAAGAATCATTAACGAGTTTGGTTTTTCATTTGACATAGTAGAAACTATGAAAGAGCTTTGTGTTAACTACTCCGAGATTGACTTAGTCAAGTTAGAAGCGTTTATACTTGAGCGC
>CAWUTM010000020.1:0-9336 GCA_963925755.1 uncultured Sulfurimonas sp.
TACTAGTCAAGATAATGAAAATATATCTCCATACCTAACTCTCCCCAGTACTCTGTAGTCTCAGCATCACCTACTCCATCAAGCTCTGGCTGAATCCCAAAAAGCATCTTATACTTTATATATTTATTATAATCATAACTCAGACCGTACTCTTGGCTAAGCGATGGAACATCTATATCGTACTGTGTTCCGGTATAAATATTTGTAAAAACATTATACTCCTCGACAATCTTTGCCTCCGCAAAAACTCCCCAGTAGACACTATTTACATCTTCATCCTCAACTACATCAATATAACGATGCCCAATTTGAAGTTCAAGCGAAAGAGTCTCATCTAAAAGTTTCATTGGAAATGCACCAATAGCCATATATGCGGTGTTTGGAGAGCTTAAAAAGTTAGAACCCGTAGGAAGTACAGCTCCTAACATCAGCGAAAAACCAGGGGTAGAGTCTTTTTTGGGATGAAAAAAAGTGTACTTTGGATAAATTGCCCAATCTTTTGCTGTTGCTTTTCTCTCCCCTGTCTTCTCATCTATCTGAATACCAGCAGCACTTGCAGTTACCAAAGAAAGTTTTTTACTTAACTGAAACTCTAGTATAAGCCCTTGCATCACCACATCAAACTCAGTTCCATCAGAGTACTCTGACCAAGTATCAACCGTGATTTTCTCTATTGCATTTATATTCGTACTAATTAGAAAAGTTGTTATCCCTAATATTGTTTTATTAAAAAAATTGTTCATATACTCTCAGCTTCTTGATTTTGGCTTGCATTTTAACACATGCAAAAGAAGCAAAGGTAAATAGATTCGCCAATTCAAATAGTAAGTGCAACACTTAGCTAACTGCTGTATAAGATTTCGTAATTGTATCGAAAAATACTTCTGCCGGTGTTTTGTAGTTTAGTATCTTTCTTGGTCTAGCGTTTAACCTATTCTGCACTTCAATAATTTGCTCATCTGAGATACTTATAGACTCTACTTTTGTACTACTAACTGTAAACCTATCGTTTATTTTGAAAATGAACTTCTAAAAATTAGATCTTATTATTTACTAAACTATACCTTATGGGAATATGTAAAATCATTTTCTCTTTTGGCTTTGGAAACTTTCCTGAAAGATCTTCAATCGTTCTTTGTGCAGCACGACTGAGTATCTCTCTGCGTGAAGAAATAATGATAATATTCTCAACAGAAGAATCCTCTAAGAGAGTGAACTGGACTATTACTTCACCTATAATACCCCTTTTTCTAGCACTTCTTGGATAGTAAAGGTTTTCTTGAAGTAATCGTATAATTTTGTCTAAGTTCTCATCAATATACTTTTTTTCCGAACTTTTTTCAATTATACTTGGCACCACAGTTTTCTCAACAATTTTTTCAATAATTTGTGAAGAAGTATCTTCTATAATTTCTTCTTTAACTATCTTCTCTTTAACTATTTTTTCTAATTTTGGTTCTATTGTTTTTTCTTTTGGTATCTCTTGAGGTTTTTCAATTTTCTTTTTTTCTTTTTTTTTGACTACTTGTTTTGAAATTTTTTTTATCTCTTTTGGTTCTGGGAAACAAGAAACTTTTACACACATGTACTCTTCGTTTTTCTTACTTTGACTTGATGTTATGTAAAAGTATGAAGAAAAAAGAAGCACCATTATAAATACATGAACTACAATGGCGAGAAGAAGAGAGCTTATATGTCTTTTCATAAAGAACTATTAAATAGCACGCTTGAATTCTGGATAAGCTTCAACTCCACATTCATTGACATCCATACCTTCAACTTGAGCGTCATCTTCTGCACGAAATTTCGAAATTTTATTTATTATAAATAATACTGTATATGAACTGACAAATGCAAAAACCCCGACAATAGCAACACCTTTAAACTGCCCCATAAAAGAAACATCATCTATAAAGATTCCAACAGCTAAAGTTCCCCATATGCCATTTACAAGGTGAACGGAGAGTGCTCCAACTGGATCGTCTAATTTAAGTTTATCAAAAATAGGAACGGCAAAAACGACTAATGCCCCACCTATAAGACCAATAAGAATTGGTGTATACATATCATATAAATTAGCTCCAGCGGTTACAGCGACTAAGCCACCAAGTGCACCATTTAAAATCATAGTAATGTCAAAAAGTCTATATCTTGCATACATAATAAAACCTGCAATGAGAGCACCTGCTAAACCTGCCGTATTTGTATTCATTATTGTTTTTGCTACCAAGTCCGCATTTTCTACGCTTGAAATACTTCCAACACTTCCACCATTAAATCCAAACCACCCTATCCAAAGTAAAAACGCACCCAATACAACAAGTGGAATATTTGAAGCGGGAATTACTCTTATTTTTCCATTTTGATAACGACCCTTACGCGAACCCATAATAAGAATAGCCGCTAAAAGAGCCCAGCCTCCAGTAGAATGGATAACAGTTGAGCCTGCTAAGTCATACATGTTTATATCAAAAAATGTTCCAGCTAAGATATCTGCACCCCAAGATACATTTACGACTAAAGGATATATCACACCGCCCATTACAACTGCGAACATTGCTAAAGGAATAATGCGAACTCTTTCACTCACACCACCACTCATAATGTTAATTGTTTTCCCTACAAACGCCATCTGAAAAAGGAATGCGGCCCATTTGCTCATGCCATCATTATCCCATGAGCCAAATGCAAGAGAGTATCCTATGAGTAAAAATGCCATTGACGCAACTGCATAAATCATAATGTTTATAGTCAGCACAGATGTAACATTTTTAGTGCGCACAAGTCCAGCTTCGAGCATTGCAAAACCAGGTACCATAAAAATAATAAGCACCATAGAAAAAAGTGCGAAAAATGTGTCAATAATGTATTTAAAATCTGCTTCTAACATAAAAATAACCCTTGTGTATTAATGGTTAAAAGTGTATCAAAATATATATTTGGAAAAAGTTAAATGAGGTTTTTTAGAGGATTACACACACTCAAGGTGTGTGTAAATGTGTGAGAATGAAACTATATAGCTTCGTTATCTTCTTCACCAGTTCTAATTCTGATGATTTTTTCAATATCGCTTACGAAAATTTTACCATCACCGATTTTACCAGTTCTAGCAGCTTCGACGATTGTGCTTGTCACTTGCTCAACCATATCATCTGAAACGACCATTTCCATTTTGATTTTTGGTAAAAAATCAACTACATACTCTGCTCCACGATAAAGTTCACTATGACCTTTTTGACGACCATAACCTTTTACTTCGCTCACTGTCATACCATCGATACCTATTTCGGATAATGCGTCTTTAACATCTTCTAATTTGAATGGTTTGATAACCGCTTCTACTCTTTTCATTTATTGCTCCAATAAAATTATTTTTTAATTGTAACCATATTTATGGTTTTAATCAACTCTTATTAAGAGTTGATATATTTTTCACCATGAACTGACTCATCAAGACCCATAGACTCTTGATCTTCATCAACACGTGAACCACCAGTTAACGCGGTAGCTATGTAGTAGACAACAACAGTACCGATTAACGTAAATAGACCAACAACTACGACTGATTCAACTTGAACCATAAATTGTCCCATTCTATCTCCTGACTCTTTAAGAGGTCCATCCCATAGTAAATCGTTATCTTTAACAGCTAAGAACGCAGTTGCAAGAGCACCAAATAGACCAGCTAAAAAGTGAATACCAAAAGCGTCTAATGAATCATCGTAACCAAGTTTCTTCTTAAGGGAAGTAACACCCCAAAAAGCGAACAATGAACCAACGATTCCAAGAATAAACGCACCAGTAACATCAACGAAACCAGCAGCGGGAGTGATAGCAACTAGACCAGCAACAGCACCTGAAGCAAGACCTAGAAGAGTTGGTTTTTTGTAAATTACCCACTCCGCAAGCATCCATGTAATAGCAGCCATTGCAGTTGCAATTGTAGTCGTTAAAAAAGCTAAACCAGCGATGGCGTTTGCACCAAACGCAGATCCACCATTAAAGCCATACCAACCGAACCATAATATAGCAGCACCTAAAGCAGTAAGCATTACATTAGCGGGTTTCATTGCAATTTTTGGATAACCAGTACGTTTACCAACTAAGATTCCAAGAACTAAACCAGCTAAACCACCATTCATATGAACAACAGTACCACCAGCAAAGTCAAGAGCACCAGCGTCAAATAAAAGCGCGCCGTCTCCACCCCATACCATGTGAGTAATAGGAGCATATACTACCAATCCCCATAAAGCGACAAATACTAACCAAGTTGAAAACTTGATACGCTCTATAACAGAACCAGAAGCGATAGCAACTGTAATTGCAGCGAATGTACCTTGAAATACAACGAATACATAAGTAGGATATGTTCCACTTAAGTCATTCCAAGAAATTCCACTTAACATTACATGACTGAAACCACCAATTACATTTTGAACTGAAGCTGATTCAGCCGTTCCAAACGCTATTGAGTAACCAGCAACTATCCATACAATAAATGCAACTACAAACGCTCCAAAAACCATAGCATAAGTATTTAATACATTTTTACTTCTCGTCATACCACCATAAAATAGTGCAAGACCAGCAGGTGTCATAAGTAATACTAATGCAGTTGACATCATCATCCACGCAGTATCTCCAGTATCCAATACATCTTCAGCAAATACAAGTGTCGGTAAAACCAGTAATAATACTATTAACCATTTTTTCATATTAATCCTTTTTAATAAATTTCGTCTGTAGTATATTATATAAATACATACTCTTTATTTTTATATTGCCTTATTTTTAAGCAGTCAATTTATTAGCTTCCATTTACCACATTTTTATATTCTTTATATCCTTTATATAAGTCTTATCCTTTATATACCTATTCTTAATAGATATTTAGCTATTATATATAAAATTTATTTTTAGGTGTTTGAATGAGCGATTTGCTAAATAACGATGATATACAACAGATAAATATAGAAGACACTCTCCAGAACTCTTACCTTGACTACTCAATGAGTGTTATTGTAGGGCGTGCGCTACCAGATGTTAGAGATGGACTAAAGCCTGTTCATAGACGTATACTGTATGCAATGGATAAACTAAACCTTTCACATGGTTCTAAGTTTAAGAAGTCAGCTCGTATTGTTGGTGATGTTATTGGTCAGTACCATCCACATGGTGACAACTCTGTTTATGATGCATTAGTTCGTATGGCACAAGACTTCTCTATGAGAATGGAACTTGTTGACGGTCAAGGAAACTTTGGATCGGTTGATGGTGACTCCGCAGCGGCTATGAGATATACAGAAGCTCGTATGACAAAGTATGCAGGTGAACTTCTAAAAGACTTAGATAAAAACACTGTAAATATGACAGATAACTATGATGGCACGACTAAAGAGCCAGATGTTATGCCTACTCGCGTTCCTAACCTGCTAATAAACGGTTCATCAGGTATCGCGGTTGGTATGGCTACAAACATTCCCCCTCATAATCCAACTGAAATTATGAATGGACTCAAAGCACTTCTAGCAAATCCAAATATTACTTTAGTTGAAATCATGGAGCATATTAAAGCACCTGACTTTCCAACTGGTGGTACTATCTTTGGTAAAAAAGGTATTACAGAGGCTTACGACACTGGTCGTGGTCGTATAAAAGTTCGCGCGAAAACGCATATAGAACAAACTGCTAAAAAAGAAATAATCGTAATTGACGAACTTCCATACCAAGTAAATAAATCTCGTCTAATAGAAAATATAGCAAATCTTGTAAAAGATAAAATGATAGATGGCGTTTCACTCATTCGTGATGAGTCAGACCGCGATGGTATGCGTGTTGTTATTGAGCTTAAACGCGATGCTATGAGTGAAATCGTTTTAAACAATCTTTTCAAACAAACAAGCATGCAAACTACATTTGGTATTATCATGCTATCTATATTAAACCAAGAACCAAGAATTTTTGGAATTATAGAAATATTAAAGCAGTTCATTAATCACCGTAAAACTGTAATCATCCGTCGTACTATTTTTGATCTTGAAAAAGCGAAAGCTCGCGCGCATATCTTAGAAGGTCTTCAAAAAGCCATAGATATTATTGAAAAAGTAATTAAGACCATTCGTGCTTCATCAAACGAAGAAGAAGCGAAGAACAACCTAGTTTCAGAGTACGATTTTAGTGAGATTCAAGCAGCGAGTATCGTTGCTATGAGACTTGGTCGTTTAACTGGTCTTGAAATAGAAAAAATTCTAGCAGAACTTACAGAACTTTCAAAACTCATAGACTACTTAGAATCAATCTTAAAAAGTGAAGAAGTTCTTAAAGGTATCATTCAAGAAGAATTTGATGAAGTATCAGCTACTTATACAGAAGGTAGACGTACTGATGTTGAAGATGATTATGATGATATTGATATCGAAGACCTTATTCCAAATGAGCCTATGGTTGTAACTATTACACATAGAGGGTACATTAAACGTGTTCCTTTAGCGGCTTATGAGAAACAAAAACGCGGTGGAAAAGGTAAAACAGCCGTTACTACATATGAAGATGACTTTATTGAAAGCTTCTTTACTTGTAACACTCACGATACATTACTCTTTGTAACTGACCGTGGACAGCTTCACTGGCTTAAAGTTTATAGAATTCCAGAAGGGAGTCGTATTGCTAAAGGGAAGGCTGTTGTAAACCTTATTAACCTTGTGGCCGATGAAAAAATACGTTCTATCATTCCAACAACTGACTTTAGTGAGGAAAAAGGTCTTGTTTTCTTTACTCAAAAAGGTGTTGTTAAACGTACAAACTTAAGTGAGTTCTCTAACATTAGAAGTAATGGCGTTCGTGCGATTGTACTTGATGATAATGATGCACTTATTACTGCAAAAATTGCAGATCGAAGTATTAAGTATCTCTTTATAGTTACAAAAATGGCACAGTGTATCAAGTTTGAAATAGAAAAAACTCGTGAACAAGGTAGAAGTACTCGTGGTGTAAGAGGTATTAAGTTCAAACGTGAGGGTGATGAAGTAGTGGACGCTAATATCATCGCAAATGATGAAGAAGAAATTCTTATGGTAGCGGAAAAAGGTATTGGTAAACGTACTGATGCTGGTGAATACAGACTTACTAACCGTGGTGGTTCTGGTGTTATTGCAATGAAAATGACTGCTAAAACTGGTACAAATATCATAGGTTGCCTTATGGTTGATGAAGATATGGATATGATGGCTCTTACAAAATCTGGAAAAATGATACGTGTAGATATGCAAACAATTTCAAAATCAAGTAGAAACACATCTGGTGTGTACATAGTTAAAGGTGATGATGTTTCTAGTATATCTCGCTGTCCTAAACAAGAAAAGCATGAAGATGAGGATGAAGATGATTCTTCATCTTCACTTTTGGAATAGTAATTGCTATTACACAAATATATAATTATGAGTCATAGACTCTAAAACTAAGGAAGCACAATGAAATTTTCTCTTGTATTAACAGCTCTATTTAGTGGAGTTCTTTTAATAGCAGCTCCTAAAACAGGAACGGTACAAAATATTCAAGATCCAGTAATAACACCTACTTGTCCACAAGTTGAAAAAGCGCAGGAAGTTTTACTTGAAAAAAATGAAAACTTAATTATTAGCGTACTTGGTCAAGGTGTTGCGCCTATGAATACACACTCACCCGCACAAGCTTTTGCCCTTGCAAAACGTGCAGCTGTTGCTGATGCGTATAGACTTGTTGCTGAAAAAGTAAAAGGTGTTCGCGTAGATGGACAAGACTTAATCAAAAACATGATGGTTAAACGTTCTATTGTTAGAACTTCTGTTGCTGCTATGGTTAGAAATGCAAACATTGTTGAAACTACATTTAAAGAGGGTCTATGCGAAGTAGAGATGGAAATTCTTATTTCTCACTCTCAGTTTCAGTAGGTTTTCTTCTTTTACTACCCTCACTCGCTTTAAACGCGAGTGAATTCCTCATCTCCTATAGATACCTTGTTAAAGATGCCGTCCTTTATAATGAAACCCTAGAAATCTCAAAAACAATGCAAAAATGTAAGGGAAAACCTTATCAAGCAATTATCTTTGAAACTAGAGATGATAAGAATTTAAAAAAAATCATAGAAAAAAATCATATAGAATTTGTAGACTATATTCATCATATAGGTCTTAATGTCGAGCATCAAGATGCTACTATAAATTACAAATATAGCTCAACAACTATACTAACTCTTAAAACAACCTGCTTCAAAGTCGATTTTAATGATAATTTTGTTAGAATATCGCCTTTAAAATAGGCTAAAATAACAGGATAATTTTTGAAAATTGCGATAGTTGAAGATGATATCAATATGAGAAAATCTCTTGAAATTGCCATGGGCGATTATAAAGAGTTTCAAATTAAAACTTTTAAAAACGCTAAAGATGCAATTAAAGGTCTTGATGATAGTTTTGACTTAGTTATCACAGATATAAATATGCCTGGTATGGATGGTATAGAGTTTGTAAAAACTTTAAATGGTCGTTATGAAGTCATAATAATGACAGGAAACGCGACACTTGGAAGTGCTATAGAATCTATTCATCTCGGAGTCAAAGACTTTTTACTAAAACCTTTTGATGTAGATGCGCTTATAGACGCGATTAAACGCGAGGACAAGGTACAAAAAGTACAAAAGAGCATCCCAAAGACTAAAAAGAAAGAAGCAAGTGGTTTTTTAGGAAAGTCGCCAGAGCTTACTAAACTTTTAAGTATTGTAGATAAGGCTTGTAAAACAGATGCGAGTATACTTCTTTTAGGTCAGAGTGGCGTAGGTAAGGAAGTTTTTTCCACCTATATACATAAAAACTCACCTCGTGCAAAAAAACCTTTTATTGCTATAAATATGGCAGCAATTCCAGAAAGTCTCATAGAAAGTGAACTCTTTGGATTTGAAAAAGGCGCGTTTACAGATGCGAGTGAAGCTAAAGCGGGACAGTTTGAGTTAGCAAATGGTGGTACTCTTTTTCTTGATGAAATTGCAGAGATGCCTTATGGCGTTCAAGCAAAACTTCTTCGCGCGTTACAAGAAAAAGAAGTGCGTAGACTTGGTTCATCTAAAAGCATAAAGATTGACATACGAGTTATCTCAGCAACAAATGCTAACCTAAGTGATAAAATAAAGAATGGAGAATTTAGAGAGGATTTATACTACCGTTTAAATACTATACCTCTTCATATTCCACCTCTTTGTGAGCGTAAAGACGAAATACTACAGATTGCAGAGGCAACATGCCAGCAAAACTGTGAAAAGTATGGATTTGATATAAAAACATTTTCACCAGAAGCGACCGC
>CAWUTM010000021.1:0-5401 GCA_963925755.1 uncultured Sulfurimonas sp.
AAAATCATGACATAATTTAAATGCTCACACATATACTTAGTTCAAGCTCAATATACTTTTTACTTTTATAAATACTCATGGCTATTAAAGAAAAGTAACTATCCATTAGTTTTTTAGCACTAGAATAGAAATAATAGTTTAATGTAATAAGTTTGTTACAAAGTAATCTAAAGGATACATTATGGACAAGATACATGAAGTTGCTGTGATAGGTGCAGGCCCAGCAGGGATAGCCACTGCTGTTGAAAGTGTTATATTAGGACTTAAAGATATTATCATTTTTGAAAAAGGTTCTAATCATTCAGAGACTATTAGAAAGTTTTTTGACGATAAAAAGCCTGTTGACCGTGACTGGAAAGGGATTAGCATTAATTTAAAAGGAAATATAAGCTTTGAAGATGGAACAAAGGAAGATACTTTAAACCTTTTTGAAAAAGCTTTAGAGGAGTACCGCATTGAAGCAAGATTTACAACTGAAATTGTAGAAATTATAAAGGAAGATACTCTCTTTAAAATTATCACAAACACAAATGAGGAGTTTCTTGCAAATAATATTGTTATAGCTATTGGTAAAATGGGCAAACCAAATAAACCAGATTATGATCTCCCCAAAACTCTGAAAAAAAAGATTAACCACAATATAGCTGATTGTATAGGAGATGAAGATATCTTGGTTGTAGGTGGAGGAGATACAGCTGCCGAATTTGCATATTTTATCCGTGAAGGGAACCAAGTTACACTTAACTACAGAAAAAAAGAGATAACAAGGGCAAATCCAAAAAACACTAAGAATCTTTTGGACTCTGCAGAAGAAGGGAAAATCAACCTCAAGTTAGGTATTGATATTCTCAGTGTAGATGATGAAAATGGAAAATGTAAGGTTACTTATACAGATGAGACAGTAGCTTTTTATGATCGAATCATTTATGGCTTGGGCGGATCAACTCCAAAAGAGTTCTTAGCAAACACTCCCCTAGAACTTGATGAAAAAGGAAAGCCTTTATCCAATGAACAAAACCAAAATACACAGGGAATTTATGTAGCTGGGGACATTGCTGGTTCTATGGGTGGTTCAATTGCTCTAGCACTTAATCACGGCTATAATATTGTTCAAAGTATTAAAAAAAATCGTGCTTTCTAAATTCAACTTCGGATTCTGACTCAATCCCCTTTGCAGACATTATTTTTTCACTAATGATAAACGGTACCAAAAACGGACACTAAATAGATGCTTATTTATACTCTTAATTTGTCAGTTTAAACTGTTCTCGAAATGCTTTAGCCCCATCTTTACTAGACTCTATTGTCTCAGAACAATTTCTAAAACTAAAACGAAGTTTACTCTGTTCTATGGTTTCTATCTCTTTTATTTCATCAATATTTATAAGGTATGAGCGATGTATTTTCACAAAATTATATGCTTGAAGTTTATTTTGCAAATCTGAAATTTTTTGTGCATAGTAAGAAAATCCTTTTGCACTTCGTATCATTACTTCTGAGAGGTCTGCTTTTACATAAGATATCTCCTGCGGTTTTAAAAGAAGATAGCTCTCCCCTGTCTTACTTAATATACGCAACTCATCTTTTTCTTGTTCTACCATAGTTCTTTTAACTCGATTTATGCTTTCTTGCACCTGTCCAAGACTATAAGGCTTAACTAAGTAGCCAACTGCTCCAATATCATAAGCTTTGAGTGCATGCTCTTCATATGCTGTTTGAAAGATAATGGTTATATTCTCATCTAAGTATTTTAATTCATAAGCAAGCTCGAGCCCACTTACTTGCGGCATATTTATGTCTAAAAAAACAAGGTCATATGAATTATTTTTAAAGTTACTAATCGCTTCATCGGCATTACTGACTTCTTCAATCTCACTAAACTCTAAAGTTACAAGCATGCGTTTAAGTCTAGCTCTTGCTAGCTCTTCATCGTCAACTATTAATATTTTCACAGCATTCTCCTAAATATATATAAAACATCGATTTTTCTAAATTTTCTACACTCAAACTTCCCTTACATAAAAGGTCCAAACGCTGATTGAGATTACTTAGTCCAACTCCAAAACTCTTTTTTTTCATCGCTAAGCCATCGTTTTGAATCTTGATTATTTTTTTTTCTATCTCAAAAGCTAATGTTATATTTAAACTATCTTTATTACTTGAAAATCCGTGTTTAATCGCATTTTCCACAATAAGTTGAATAGAAAATTTAGGTACGTTCCAGTGAGGAACCTCTCCCGTTACCACTAGATGAATTCTATTGGAAAAACGTATATTTTCAAGCTCTATATATTCACCGACATTTTTAATCTCATCTTTTAAAGACACAAGAGCTTGCTCTTTCATGGTATTTCTCAAAAAAGAAGAAACCTTTAAAATGGCCATTTCCGCCTTGTCTTTGTCATGATGAATTAGCTCAGCGATGGAGTTAAGGGCATTAAACAAAAAGTGGGGGTTTAGCTGCGTTTCAAGTGAACGTAGACGACTTTGAATATACTCATTGTCTATCACGTCTTTTTGATTTCTCATTTTAACAAACCTATACAGCAGAGCCCCAACTATATAGGTTAATATACCGATTAGAATAGAGATGACGACTATCTGTTCTTTAAATGTTGGAATCAACTCAAGATGGAGAGTGTCAGCTACAGATACGCCAACCAACGTCCCTAAAAATCCAGAGAGAAAAGAGAAAAATATGGAAAGTGGCAGCCAGTAGATTTCTTTTAGCTTTGGTAGGATATTTTTATTCATATAAGAAATAAAAACCAAAGAAAAAAGCGTAATGCTAAAACCCAAAATCACTCCAAAAATAGCTCCGTTTAACCAAGGGTAATCTAAAATTATATAACCAAGAGATGACATAAACATCCCAAAAAATACCCCTATGCTGAGTATATACATCCAATCACGAGATTTAATATCTAACGCTATGTTATACATTTAACAACCTCTTTAAATTTTTCACGCCCAGCATCACTCCAGGCCAACCCTGAGCTGCATAAACACTATCGCCAACATTGAAAATACCTTTGATGGGCAAATCATTAGATGGAAGGAATGGAAGAAAGTTTTTCATAGTAATAGCGTTTCCTCCAAGTTGAGATCTATTTATATAATGTTTAAAAGTTTTAGGCGTTGCGCTAAAACTATCTACCACTTCATCTTTATCAATATCTAAAGATTCTAAAACTGTTTGAGTAAGTATATCTTGTAGCTCTTTTTTTTGTGCTTTATACCTTGTTTTATTCTCCCAAAATCGCATATCCGTATGTATGGAAACGGTAAGACTATAATAACCCTCTTTGGCTATAGTCATATCTTTCTTATCAGACAAGGAAACGAAGAGAGCTTTTGAAAGAGAATGGGGATAAAGTTCATCTTTAATAATCTGATAATGATGCTCAAAACTTTTGTTACTTTTTATAGTCATGTAAAGCATGAAAGAGCTCTGGAAATTATTTAGTTTTTCATACTTTGCATAATAACTCTTCACTTGAGTATCTTTAAAAAGTTCTTTACTGTCATAAACTGTGGAGTTGAGTATTATTTTTTTGCTCTCATAAACTTTATTTTCAGTATGAAGTTCAAAGTGAGTTTGAAGCCTCTTGATCTCTTTAATGTCACTATTTCTATAAAGATGTTTTATATCTTTTGTCAAACCTTCAAAAATTTCACCCATTCCCCCTATGGCATAATGGTTTTCATTAAAAGTATAGCCAAGTGAGAGTGCTGCTGTAAAAAAGTTTATCTCTTTTGTTGGAGCTTGTGCAACAATGAAAATCTGTGACTCTAAAAACTGTAAGTATTTGGAGTCTATCCCATCAAAAAAATCATCTATAAATGAATAAGCATTGACTCGTAAATACTTTTGAAACTTAATAAATAGAGGCGTAAAACTCAGGAGTGATTTTACTTTAGAGAATATGTTTGCGTTCGAGTAGTAGTGTCCATTCATTTTGTAAAATTCTCTGTTTATATCGTATACAAGAGTCCAAAACTCTCTATTTTTTGCATAAGAATAGTTTGTATTTAAAACTTTCATGAACTTTTCAAAGTCACTATAACGAGGTGTTATTTTTTCATTTTGAATTATGACTATAGCAGGGTCGGTTTTTATAAGATTTGGCGTAAATCCAATCTCATCAAAAATCTCTTTAACTATAAAACCATCTTCATAACCAGCCAAGGTTGTGGCTCCAGTATTATATGCATATCCTTTATGCCTAAAGGTAGAACTACACCCTCCAAGATAAGACTCTTTTTCAAACAGCGCGACATTATGACCTTTGGCGTTTAACAGCGCAGCCATAGAACTACCACCGACACCAGAGCCAATCACTGCATATTCAAACATTCACTTACCTTTATCTATACTATTTTACTCATACCCGACCCATGATAGGTCTATAACTTCTTGCTCTATCTTTTTACTCTTTTTGCTCTGTTTGTAATAGTATCATAAAAACCTTCTCCCATAAAAAGCGTAGGTTTTACGTCTTCTACTTCTTTATTATGAATAAGAGTAACTTCAGATATAAAAACATCATGGTCACCATAGTTTAGTTTATCTATAACTTTGCACTCATAAATCATGTAAGCTTCTTCAATAAGAGTTGCGTTGATACTCTGTGCTTTTTTAGGAGTAAGGTTTGTAAGAGCGAACTTATCTCCACCATGCTCACTACCACTCTTTTCATAAGCTTCAATATAAGAAAAGTCTAAAAAGTTTAAAGCAAACTGCTTATTTATAGATAGTAAATCATAGGATTTATTTTCATCACGAACACAAATGGCATATCGCAGTGGTGATTTTGATATAGGCATATGCCACGAGAGAGGCATAAAATTATCAGCCACACTTAATAGAGCTGTTTGTCTTGGTTGTTTGTGACATGATGAATCAAGTTGTGTTGTTGTACTAAACATTAAAAATCCTTTAAATTATACTCACATTATACTTAGCTAAAAAGTTTTAGTAGATTAAAAAATCTTCTAAGTTGTTTTTTCCATATGTGATCTTTTCGTTTGAATCTTTAATCTGTTTAGCGATAATAGCCATAATACTTTTAACGCCATTAGTTTTTTCAGGATCGGTAAGTGGTAAAAGTCTTACAGTGAGCGAAGTTTTTTTCTGTGAGAGTTGTATGAAAAAGTTTTGATTTTTTCCATTTTCCACAGCAAGCGACTCTATTAGCGCAGTTTGCTCGTTCGCGTTTATATACTTATCCATAACTTTTAAAATTCCACCCTCGATTTTGTTTGAGAATGCCTCTACCGCCTCGTAAGCCTCTTTTGTGGTATTTATATTTTCTAGTACTATATGTGGCATATTTATTCCTTATCTTTTGTTTTGAAGTAGTTTTTGCGTCATTAAATGCCGAAATTCAAACATCGACTT
>CAWUTM010000022.1:0-5220 GCA_963925755.1 uncultured Sulfurimonas sp.
GATGGTGCGGATGAGAGGACTTGAACCTCCACGCCTTGCGGCACCAGATCCTAAGTCTGGCGTGTATACCAATTTCACCACATCCGCATGTGATTGTAATAAGAGTAGAATTATAGTTAAAAATTCTTCATCTTAGTTTAAACGATGGTACCCCCTACACGATTCGAACGTGTGGCCTACGCCTTAGAAGGGCGTTGCTCTATCCAGCTGAGCTAAGGAGGCATATTATATAAAAGGTGGTACGCCCGATAGGATTCGAACCTATAACCCTCGGAGCCGAAATCCGAAACTCTATCCAGTTGAGCCACGAACGCTACTATTATTTTATATTTTTTGATTTAAGTTTTATATTTTATTATTATGGGGTAGGATACGGGATTCGAACCCGCGACCCCCGGTACCACAAACCAGTGCTCTAACCAACTGAGCTAATCCCACCATATATTTAGTATAAAATGTAAAACTTGTAATTTTTAAAAAGGTGGTCGGGGTGAAAGGACTCGAACCTTCGGCCCCCTGGTCCCAAACCAGGTACTCTAACCATACTGAGCTACACCCCGACCTAAATACAAAAACCAAGCTAGTGCTGATTAATGAGCCGGAATTATAGTAAATATAACAAAAAAAGTCAATAGTATTTCATCAATTCTTTTATTTACTTGGATTTTTAAGTATAATCGGATTAATAAATATCAGGAATAATTATATGAAAATAGAAAGATTTACAAAACTAGGCTTTATTTTAGCCGCAGCGGGAAGTGCTGTTGGCCTTGGTAATATATGGAAGTTTCCATACATAACCGGTGAAAATGGTGGTGGAGCGTTTGTCTTAATCTATCTATTTACTGTCTTACTCGTTGGTTTTTCGATTATGATTGCAGAGATGCTTATCGGTTATATGGGTAGACTTGATACCGTATCTTCATTTGAAACTCTTGCACCAAAGAACAAAAGTCTTTGGAAATTTGGTGGTTTTCAAGGACTAGCTGGTCTTTTTATCATGATATTTTATTCTGTTGTAATTGGGTGGATATTTAATTATATAGTTACTTCTATAACATCTCTCCCCTCTACGGTTGAAGAAGCTGAAAGTATTTTCTCAGATATGCTTCATACAGAGTTCTTAACCCAGCTTTTCTACCATACACTTGCGTTTGTTTGGATAACTTATGTTCTTAACAAGGGGCTAAAAGGGGGTATAGAGAAAATGAATATGTTTCTTATGCCTTCACTAATGATAATACTTTTAGGTATGTTCTCTTACGCGACTACGCTTGGCGCGTTTTCACAAGCCTTTGAGTTTATGTTTTATCCTGATTGGTCAAAAATAGATTCTGGTGCTTTCGTTATAGCTGTCGGGCATGCTTTTTTCACACTAAGTCTTGGAATGGGTGCTATTATGACCTACTCCGCCTCTTTGAAAAAAAACTCTAACATTCTTAAAAATGCTTTTTGGGTTGTATTTTTAGATACAAGTATTGCTATTATTGCAGGCTTAATGCTTTTTACTTTCCTTTATGAATATGGTTCAGCTCCTTCAACAGGTCCTGGTTTAGTGTTCATTTCACTCCCTGCCGTTTTTTATGAAATGGGTGTTTTAGGTAACTTCTTCTCCATCATCTTCTTTATTGCTCTTGCGTTTGCGGGACTCACATCTTCCGTTTCTCTTGTTGAACCAATGGTTCAGTACTTTATAGATAGATTTAGATGGAGTAGGCTAAAGGCTTCTATCTCTATGGGAATGTTTTTCTGGCTATTTGGTATAGTCGCCATACTCTCAAATATCGATGGATTTAAAGAATTCCTGACATGGGGAGGTAAAAACTTCTTTGATTGGGTAGATTATGTGACTGCCGCTATTATGCTTCCTTTAGCTGGCCTTGTTATGGCTATTTTTGTTGGTTTCATCATTCCAAAGTCTCAAGTAGAGTCCATTCTCAAACCTCAACTCAAGTGGGCCTTCGCTCCTTGGTATTTTTCACTGCGTTACCTCACACCCGTAGCGATGTTTATCGTCATGCTCTCTTTGATGGGCATCATATAATGAACAAGATATCTGATGAATGTAAAAAATTACTTCTCGAAGAAAGTATTGATACCGCTTCACAAATAGAATACGATGTAAATGGGAAAGTCCATACCTTCACATTTGAGCATATTATAGATACGTATATGCAAGCCTCAGATGAGTCTCAACTAGTCTTCTTGTCGGCTCTTAAAAAAGCTCTTACGGTAGAAGACATGGGTGTAAATAAATTCTTTGAAGGAATGGGTCAATTACTGCTAATGTCTCATTTATCAGATAAATTCGAATAACTCAATAAAGGTCTAATTTGATAAGAAATATATACATTAAGAATCTTAAAAATTTAGAACTCTTTTTTAATTATTATTGCGAACATAAACATTCTAGTATTGAAAAAAAAGTATTGTTAATAAAAGACGAGGCAGAACTAAAATTATGCCCCGAGTGTGAAGAACTTTTTAACTATGCGCACCATAAACTAAGCAACTGTGAACTTGATCCAAAACCAAAATGTCGAGAATGCACTGATAAATGCTACTCGAATGTTGAGTGGAAAAAAATGGCAACCGTTATGAAGTTCTCAGGAATGAGACTCGGACTTATACAACTAAAAAAGAAAATCTTTTTTCAATAAGCTCAAAAGAAGAGTAAATAGCTCTACTTCTTAATCTCAGCTCGAGGAACGAACTCTAAAACCGTCGCGTTTATACAGAACCTTCTTCTTCCATCCGGGCGAGGAAAAACATGACCTAAGTGAATGCCACTCTTCTTGGCTATAAGTTCTACCCTCTTCATTCCAAATCTATTATCTTCTTTTTCTATAACAGAATCATCTTGTGCCTTATAAAAACTAAGCCAGCCCGTTCCTGAGTTAAAACGCTCTCTCGTGTCAAATAGTACCTCTCCACTGAGTTTATCGACAAATACACCATCTGGTGTGTTTTTAAAGATGTCATACTGCTTACAGTACTTTGTATCTGTTCCCTCATTAAACGCCACGGCATAACTCTCTGACTTATTTCCTAGTTTAAAACTTCCAAGTGCCTTGTAAAAATCAGTTGGACTCATTGAGCCAATATATGATGAAACCTCTTTGCCATCTTCAATAAAAATTATGGTGGGTGTTGCAAAGATTTTAGTTTTAACAGTAAAACCCTTCATAGAACTCTCATAAACCACTCTTAAAGGGACACTCCCCTTATAAAGTGAGCTGACATCCATTTCAAACTTTTCACAGTAAGGGCAGTAGCCCTCAGAGTCTATGACAATAATCTCTTTTCCGCCAAGAGGAAGTGTTTTATCATTTTCTACTTTCGACTTTGTAAACTTCACACCCGTACTATGGTTTGGACAATACCCGCGAGGATTTTTAGCTAAATAATCTTGATGATAGGTCTCTGCGTTATAAAATACGCTCAGTGGTTTTACCTCAGTGACTATCTTCCCATAGTTATTCATAGAGAGCAGTTTTTGATATTCATTTTTTGTACTTTTAGCTACCCGTTCTTGTTTCGCATTAGTGTAGTAAATAGCACTTCTATAGTTATTGCCAATGTCATTACCTTGTTGGTTCAACTGTGTTGGATCATGAAGTTCCCAAAAAGATTTTATAAGTACTTCGGCGTCTACTTTAGTATTGTCAAAAGTAACTCGTACACCTTCCGCATGGTTAACGATGTTCGAGTCGCGTTTAAGTCTTCTATACTTTAAAACATCATCATAAGTAGGGTTAGAATAGTTTCCACCTACATAGCCCGACTCAGCTTTTATAACACCCTCGAAATTATCGAAGTGTTTCTCAACGCCCCAAAAACATCCAGCGGCAAATACAATTTCAACTATCATAACTTACTCCTTAATTTTACAGTGATACTCACGAATGAAACGCTAAATATATAAGAGGCGGATAGACAAAAAGTCCAACATAGGGCATAAACTTATTTAAAGGCGAAAGTAGTGCAAAAGTCATCTCCGGGGAGAGATTCTTTTCTATAAAGACTTTTCTAATAAGGGTCATCTTCGTTACAATATCAATGGTTTTTATGCCTACAAGCACAAGCGCGTATTCATTGTAGTTACTAATAATCGCGAACATAATACTAAAATAAAAGGTAGGGTGCATGAGTAAAAAAACAAAAATATTTTTACGATACTGCTCATACATACGAGCAAGCATCCCAATCATAGTACTGGCTTTTTGCCACTGCACCTCATATATTTCAAGTGCGATATAGAGAACTAAATAGTTTAAAAGCGTATCTTCAATCATTTTGAAAGTGTACCCTTGATAACATCTGCCACGCGAAATGAGTTTGCATATATAGTCCATGTATATGGAACACTCCCTCCTGTTGGCATAAATGAAGCGTCGCTTATATAGAGATTGTCTAAGTCATGCGCTTTACAATTTTTATCTAAAACGGAATTCTTTGCATCATGCCCAAAACGACATCCTCCGGCAACTAGGTTTGGCGGAGGTGAAGCTGAGATAGAATAATCTATTTCTACAGCTCCCATCTCTTCTAAAACTTCTACCGCCTTTTTGGCTAAGTGTTCACCAACTTCTAAATCATGTGGATGAGAGCAAAGGTTTATCACACCAACGGGAACTCCATATTTATCTGTTTCCTTATCGTCAACACTAACATTACAGTTATCAGTTGGTAACCAGTCATTAAAAACTTCAAAGGTCAAAACGCGAGAAGTTTTTAAACGCTTTTCTATTTTTTTTGCGAGTTTATCTCCCCACATGATGTTGCCATCTTCATCATAGAGTTCTTTATTTACACGGCTAATGATGTTTTGATGTTCAAAAAGAAAGTCAATTGTTCCCCCTTTGTACTTACGACAGCCATCATCGTAATCATACCAATCTTGTAAGCTTCTGTTAAAAAACAGTCCTGTTTCCATAAGCTCTGTTTGTTGCGTTTGCGTTAGTTTGTCAAACACAAAACGACCACTCCCACTTCCACCCGCTGAGAAAATAAGGTTCTTTCCTACTTCACCGCTCGAGTTAGCCAAACCATTTGGAAACTCTTTATTTTTAGAGTTTAGAAGTAAACGCGAAGACTCTATAGCTTGGGCGCTTAAAACAAAGATAGTCGCGTTTATAGTATGTGAACGAAGGTTTTCATCATAATAATGAGCACCGGTAACTTTCCCATCCTTACTATCAAGCTTATATACAAAAGCAT
>CAWUTM010000023.1:0-4277 GCA_963925755.1 uncultured Sulfurimonas sp.
CTTGGATTTCCATCGAACCAGTTTAGAGAACAAGAACCTGCTTCAAATGAAAAAATAAAATTCTTTTGTGAGGGTGTTTATAATGTTACATTTGATATGTTTTCTAAAATAGACGTCAATGGAGAAAACGCAGACCCTTTGTATAATTATCTAAAAGAAGCAGAGAGTGGATTTTTAGGAACTGATTCTATCAAGTGGAACTTTACAAAGTTTCTAGTAGATAGAGAGGGAAACGTTGTTGATCGATACGCGCCAATAACAAAACCTAAAAGTATAGAAAGCGACATACAAAAATATCTGGATAAGGAATAATTTTGAATATAGAACTTTATTTTTTACGCTCTAGTGAAGAAAAAATAGTCAAAGATATGCTGCCTTTCGCTCATGGCAAAGAGTGTAGCGAGTTTAAAGAGTATACAGAGAATTTTGGTTTGACACACAAAGATTTAGGCCTTTATGCGCTTGTAGACAATAAAATCGCGGGAGCTATTTGGTCAAGAGAGATTTCCTCAGCAACTGAGCCAACATTGAGCATAGCCGTACTTCCCGAATTTCGTTCTCAAGGCATAGGCTCACATATGATGCAACAGTTTTTACTAGAGGCAGGAGCAAAATATAGTGCTTTGAGTACAAAAATTCCTGAGGATGTAAACGCGGTAAAGTTTTATGAGAAGTTTGGATTTAAAAAAGACGAAGCAACAGATAAGATGTTTAAGAGTTTAGATGTTCAAGAAATAGTCCGTCCCACCGATGGTTACGACCCTAAGAAGTGGATGGATTAATATTTAACTTTACACCTTTGAATCGCCTTCTTCATCTGCTGTGCAGGTTGGAAGATTAGACCCTAGTTCAGTGGAAAAAGAGAAGCCAAAAGAGACAGAAAAAGATGCAGTACAAATAAGGGTTTACCCTTTTTGAACCTCTTCTAAAATCCACATCCATTTCCCAAAACCACTATCACTATTTATATGCCCTGCATTATGCAGTATTTTCATTTCTGTTTTTAGCTCTTTTTGGAGCCTTTGAGCTTCGGCTATTTTCATATAGGGGTCATTTGTTGAACTTACAAGACATGCTTCTTTCGCATACAAGTTTGTTGGTGTTTTTACAGGAAAAAATTCTTTGAGTTCTTGGACATTACACTTCATGCTTGGAGGAGCGACAAGGTAGAGCTTTTCTATTTGACGCGGAGTTTCTTGGTTACAGAGGTGAAACCAGAGAGTGTTTGCTAAAGAGTGGCAAACAACGATGTCAGGTTGAAAATCTTGGAGTTCTTTTTTGAGTTCACGCATCCAAACATCTAGTTTTGGATTTTCTATATCACTAAATTTTAAAAAGCTTACTTTTCCATAATCTAGTGCTAACTCAGATGCTAACCAAGCTTGCCAATGTGGTGTTTGGCTACCACCCCATCCATGGAGAAGGAGTACTTTTTTACCCATTTACTCTACAAGCTTTTTAAAGTTTTTAAGATTTATAAGCCTAATATTCTCGCTTTTAAGCGCTTTGAGTTCATTAGAAAATCCATTTTTTGAAACGATAACAAAAATATCAGCATTTAGCTTATTTTTTTCATTGAGCTCTTGTAAGCGAGTTAATTCACTTTTTTTGACCTTCGCGTTTGTGTATTTACATGTACCAATGATAGTCTTGCCAGAAAGAGTTTTTGCAAATATATCCAACTCTATTTCTTTGTCCCAGTAAGAACCTATGCTCTTAAGAGGGTCGTCTTTAAAGTTTAGTTTTAAGAGTTCGTGAGTGAGTTCGACAAAGGTTAGTTGGAAATATTCAGCTTTTCTATTGGCAAATCTTTCTTTTACTTCCTTGTAGTCACCATCGCGAATACCTTTAAATATAGGAGAGATAAACGCAAACCAAAAACGTAAGAAGGGAGAGGTAAAGTAAAGTTTATTCGAGATTGTTTCGTTTTCATCCCATGAACTAAAAATTGCCTTGGATTTGTCTAATCTAATAACACCTGTTTCACATAGCTCTTCTACCGCGGTGTCTCCAACTTCTTTAGAAACATTTGCACGCTTAAACGCAGTGTGTGTTTGTCCATCGCCAAGAGCGATTGCACTCAGGAGCGAGTGATGAAGTGGCATACCTGTTGTAAGGTCGGTCACATCATTGCGAATGTATCTAAAGTCAGGAAGGATTAGCTCTTCTATAAGCTCTATAGACTCTTTTGAAGTGTCGAATTTACTCCAACCCACACCACCAAAAATAGAAAACTTCTCTATCGCATCTTCCATATCTTTTGGTTGGTGTTCTTTGTAAAATGATTTGAATTGCTCAAGAAGAGTCTCTTTGCTTAGTATGATGATGGTGCCTTTGTAAATAGTATATGTAAGTATACATTAATTACTACACAAAGGATACACACAAGTAATGTATAATACTTGAAATTAAAACTAAAAGGATGAGAAAATGAAAAAGTTAAATCTTTGGGCATTATTACTTGGAGCGGCATTATTTATAGGGTTTGGTGCTACTTCACTAAGTGCAGATTCAAAATGCGGTGCTGGTAAGTGCGGTGACGCAAAAGATATGAAACATGGTGCTGAGAAAAAAGGTATGAAACATGGTACTGAGAAAAAAGCTACTGCAAAATGTGGTGACGAGAAAAAAGCTGCAAAATCAAAATGTGGCACTGGTAAGTGTGGTGACGCAAAGTAGAGTGAATTTATATCTTTTATAACAGAGATTATCTCTGTTATATCTTTAAACAATCATCTGCAAAAGTTATACTTTCCTTATAGATATCTTTCATTATAATTAAACTTTTTTCTTCAACTCCGTATCTCCCCTAAACCTTATTATTTAAGTATAAGATAATGCTGACTACACAAAAACTACACAAATAAGTGATAAACTTCTAGGATAAAAAGGAGTATATTATGAAATACAAAGACCTATATTCTGAGTTCACAAAACTGAGTACTTATTTAAGACCATTTAGTCTTTTAGTGGCTAGATTAACAATAGCATATAGTTTTTACGAACCTGCTAAAAATAAGTGGACAGATATGGATAGTATTATTGGATGGTTTGGTTCTATGGGCATACCATTCCCAACTATTAATGCATATATGGCAGCTAGTACGGAAGCACTTGGTGTACTTTTACTTACACTAGGACTTTTTACTCGTGCTATTTCTATACCACTTATAATTGTTATGATTGTCGCTATAACAACTGTTCACCTACCAAATGGTTTTGCAGCAGGAGACAACGGTTTTGAGATTCCATTTTACTACATGCTATTTTTACTTGTTTTTTTATCTCAGGGCGCTGGAAAGTTCTCATTAGATAGATTGATTTTTGGCGATAAAAATTAAGATATCTCATAAAAAGTATGAAGTATATTAAATACTCTTATATACTCCGAGTACATAGTCACTGTACAAAATTGGAGTATAATAGTACTAAATAAAGAGAAAAAAGGAGTCTGTTATGTATATTACTGATGGAACTTCTTTGATATCTTTGAGTAAACGCAGAACTTTTTTAAAAGTCGGATTCTTTTCATCGGCTATTGTATTTACAAATGGCTGTGATATTCTTGGTGTCCAAAAATTGAGTGACACTATCAAAATAGTCCAAAATGACCTCTTCCCTAAAGCGAAAGAACTTCACATAAACACTTCAAAATATATGAATATAATTTTTCAACATAGCAGAATAGACAAAGCAGATAAAGAATTTATAAAAAATGGTATTAAATGGCTTAATGAAGAAGCGGTAGAGATGTTTAATCTTTCTTATACAAAATTATCAGCGAGTAAACGCCAAGAGGTTTTAAAAAGCATCGCTAAGCATAGATGGGGAGAAAACTGGATAGACAATATGATGAGATATATTTTTGAAGCTATGCTAGGAGACCCTCTTTACAGTGGTAACAACAAAGAAGCAGGATGGAAGTGGCTTGGCTTTAAAGGCGGAAATCCTCGTCCAAAAGAGTTATATCTATGAAGTATGATATTTGCATAGTAGGGAGTGGAGCAGGTGGCTCCCCCATAGCTTATGAGCTTTCAAACGCAGGATATAGCGTTGTTGTTTTAGAAAAAGGCAAAAACTATACAGAGAAAGAATTTTCTAAAGATGAACTAGGTGTTTCTCGTCGTGATATGTTCACCCCTCCGCTTAAAGAACAAAAGCATATTATAAATGAGTACTCCCAAAGTGGAGAGTTTACTCGTTATGATGGGGCGGAGTCTGGTTGGAACTTTTGGAATGGCTCTATGGTTGGCGGTTCATCTAATTTGATGAGTGGT
>CAWUTM010000024.1:0-38381 GCA_963925755.1 uncultured Sulfurimonas sp.
AATGTCCGATGGTTTAAGAACTTAAGTATAGAAGATGTATCGCAAGTTGGTGGGAAAAATGCTTCTTTAGGGGAGATGTACCAAAATCTCACATCAGAGGGAATTTTAGTTCCAAATGGATTTGCCATTACCACATCCGCCTATAAAAATGTTTTACAGAGTAATGGCGCGTGGGAAAAACTTCACGCTTTACTTGATGATATTGACGTGGATAATATGCTAGAACTTCAAAAAAGAGGAAAGGCTTGTCGTGAGATAGTTTATGCTTGTGAGCTTCCTCAGGATTTAAAAAATGACATACTCCTTGGGTTTGCAAAACTCAAAGAGCAGTATGGCGATTCTCTCTCACTAGCTGTTCGCTCTTCCGCAACTGCGGAAGACTCTCCCGAAGCCTCTTTCGCAGGACAAAATGACAGTTATCTTAACATCTCAAGTGAAGCCGAACTTTTAGACGCTTATAAACGCTGTCTTGCTTCAAACTTTACAGACCGCTCCATACACTATAAATATGACAATAATTTTGATTACTTAAAAGTGTCGCTTTGCGTTGTTGTGATGAAGATGGTTCGCAGTGACATTAGTACAAGCGGAGTTATGTTTAGTATAGACACCGAAACGGGATTTAAAGATGTTATTTTTATAAACGCAGCCTATGGACTTGGAGAAACTATCGTACAAGGCACGATAAATCCAGATAGTTTTTACGTACATAAACCAACATTTAAGCTAGGTCACAGAACAATACTCAAACGCTCACTTGGATCTAAAGAGCAAAAGATGATTTTTACAGATGAAATGAATCTGGATAACATTGCTGCTGAGTACACAAAAAACATTGATACAACACAAGAAGAACAGTCCCATTTTTGTATTAGCGATGAAGATGTTTTAAAACTTGCTTCTTATGCCATTAAAGTGGAAAATCACTACTCTAAAAAAGCAGGACATTCTAAAGCGATGGATATGGTTCAGGCTCGTCCAGAGACAGTAGAGTCACGAAAAAAAGGCAATGTTTTAGAAATCTATGAGCTTGAGCAAAAGAGTAATGTTTTAGTTGTAGGGAGTGCCATAGGAACAAAAATAGGCAGGGGGAAAGTGCATTATATTTCTGATGTTAGTGATTTAAACAGTTTTAAAGCCGGTGAAGTTTTAGTGGCTAAAACGACAAATCCCGATTGGGAGCCTATAATGAAAATCGCTGCAGCTATTGTAACTGACAAGGGTGGAAGAACTTGCCATGCAGCAATTTTAAGTCGTGAACTTGGGATTCCCGCTGTAGTTGGCTGTGATAACGCATCGCAAATTCTCTCATCAGTCAATGAAGTTACGGTATCTTGTTCGGAGGGAGAAGAGGGACGTATTTATGATGGTCTCTTAGATTTCAAAGTTAATAAAACCAACTTAAAAAACCTTGCTAAAACAAAAACACAAATTATGATGAATCTTGGTAATCCCGACTTGGCGTTTTCTTTAGCTTCTTTACCTGTGGACGGCATAGGACTTGCTCGAATGGAGTTTATTATCAACTCATTTATAAAAGTTCATCCAATGGCGCTTGCGCATCCTAAAAGAGTTGATGAGAAAACACAAAAAGCGATACAAAAACTTACGGAACCTTATGAGTCTAATGAAGATTATTTTGTCAAAAAACTCTCTGAGGGAGTGGCTACGATAGCTTCGAGCGTTTATCCAAAACCTTGCGTTGTAAGAATGAGTGACTTTAAATCAAATGAGTATGCCTCTTTGCTTGGCGGCAAAGAGTTTGAACTCCAAGAAGACAACCCAATGATAGGGTTTCGTGGGGCTTCGCGTTATGCTCATCCAAATTATGAAGAGGGCTTTGCTCTTGAATGTAAGGCGATGAAACGAGTTCGTGATGAGATGGGATTTTCTAACGTCATTCTTATGATACCTTTTTGTAGACGAGTCGGCGAGGGAGAATTAGTCATAAAAACCATGCAAAAGTATGGTCTTAAACGCGGTGAAAATTCTTTGAAAATTTACGTCATGTGTGAAATACCAAATAACGTTATTCAGATAGACGCCTTTAGTAAAATCTTTGATGGTTTTAGCATAGGGAGCAATGACTTAACGCAACTTACTCTTGGAGTCGATAGAGACAGTGAAGTGGTGGCGTTTGATTATGATGAGAGAGACGAAGGGGTTAAAATAATGATTAAAATGGCGATAGAAGGAGCTTCTAGAAATAACCGACATAGTGGTATCTGTGGTCAAGCTCCTTCGGATTACCCTGAGATAGCGGAGTATCTTGTTAGGCTTGGCATTGATTCTATAAGCTTGAATCCAGATACGGTTTTAAAAACGATTCAAAACATTGCCATGATAGAAAAAGAACTTGAAACGGACAATTAATTTAACTTGATGTTACTATAATCATTAAAAGGAATACAATATGTCACATTCAAAAATAGAAGCAATTAAAGAGATTTCGCTAAAGAAGGGAGATTATTTTAATATTCTCTTATAATATGAATTAGTTCATTATACATTTATTTATTTATTTTACATATAATCCCTCCTTTAAATTAAAGGATTATATATTGACAACTTTTCCACTTGAAAATGTAAAAAAATTAAGAAAAGAACTTGCAAGTCACCCTGTTTATGCTGCTGTTACAGATATGAACGATTTAACAATCTTTATGCAACATCATATCTATTCTGTTTGGGACTTTATGTCATTGGTAAAATATTTACAAAATCAAATTGCTCCTGCACAAACGCCATGGCTTCCATTTGGTGATGCGCAGGTACAACGTTTTATTAATGACATCGTTCTTGAAGAAGAATCAGATGAAGGTATTCCACTTGAAGATGGAACTATAACCTATACAAGCCATTTTAATCTGTATGCGCAAGCTATGGAAGAAGTTAAAGTTGGAAGCAGTAACCTCATTAGAGAGTTTATTTCTAAAGTTGCTTCTGACTCTTTAGACATAGCAAAACAAACCACACCAATACCTTTGGAAGCATCAGAGTTTATGGAAACAACATTCAGTTTTATCAATAGTGACAAACCACATGTTGTAGCCGCAGCATTTGCTTTAGGAAGAGAACATATTATCCCAGAAATGTTTCGCGCTCTTCTTGATAAAATGAATATCTCCAGAGAAGAAGCTGGTGTATTTCATTACTATTTAGACCGTCATATAGAACTTGATGGAGACCACCATGGTCCAATGTCTATGCGAATGTTGGAATTATTATGTGAAGATGATGAAATTAAAATAGCCCAAGCAGAAGAAGCTGCTCTGCATGCGATAAAAGCCCGAATTAAATTCTGGGATGGTGTATTATTGGCTATAGAGAGTAATAAAAAAGTATCATAAATTAAGAGCTTTATCTAATCGACCTTTATGAGTATTTTGAATGCGCCCCAAGAATCCACGCATCATCTTTGTAAATTATTTCGTCCCCGAGTGTAACGCTACGCGTATCTACAAAAACATCAAGGTGATATTTGCCGTCATTGCGTTTAAATCCAGGTTTTCCATACATACCATGCTTCGCGCCTAAAGAGACGTGAACGCCGCACATACGCTCATACGAGCCAATGTCATCAACGGTTCTTGTTTTGCTAAACGCACGGTTGAGTCCAAACCCAAGTTCGCGCACCCAAACCGTGCCTTCGTCTCTTCGTATGTTAAAAAGCACTTGATCAAACTCCGGAGTCGAATTTTCACAGTCCACCACTTGCCCTTCTTTTATAATAAGTGTAATGGGAGTTTTGGGCTTATTAATTCTATAGTTTGTGTCAGCAAATATAAAAATACGAAGACGTCCATTGAGAGCGCTGAAGTCTTTGATTTCGGTGAATACTTCGCCGATTGGAAACTGACCGCCTATGTTTGGCATCTCTGAATAGTCACCAATATTTAGTTTTGCTGATTCAAAGGGCGATCCATAAACTAGAAATTCTCCGCCGCTGTCTATTACTCCATGAGTAGAACTGTCTATTTTGGCTTTTAAGGCATGACCTACGCCTCTGAAGTACTCAGAGTCGTACTCCAGTGAATCTATATAGTATGAAGCATCCTCATCGGATATACGACTAATATGCGGATGTTCTATAACTTTTATTTTTCGCTTAAATAATTCTACTCTTATACGAAACGCATCGAGACGAAAATTAGTTGATTGGACCAACGCTACGAGATCATTTGCTTGGAGTGAATTAAGGGTTTCAAGTATTTCCTCATGGGAACACTCATTAAAGTCAATAAATATGGCGTTTGGCAAACAGCGTTTATATGCCTCACTCAAAACATTTGATAGTAAAGAGTTTGTGTCATACACCACGACGGCGGTTTCTTTGTCCGTGTGATTAAACACAAGATTTATAATTGTGCTTAGGTTTAGCCCAGCGGTATGAGTCAATGTCTCATAATTTAGTGGGGAGTGTGAGTTGTCATTCATTTATTTTTCTCATTTACAGCACTTACCGCCTTCACCGCAGCAGGAAGTAAGGCTTCACTTAACGCAGGATGGATGTATAGCATCTCTTTTAAATGTCGTATGTCATTATCTATATGCATTATACTTAAAACTTGATGTATCATTGTCGCACTCTGTGGTCCTATAAGGTGGCATCCGAGTATCTCATAGGTCTTTGGATTTATAAGTAGTTTTGTTCTAGGGTATTTTAAACGCATAGACTGAGCTTTAGCACTTGCGTTCCAACCATTTGAAATGCTAACATACGCAACACCTTGGGCTTTGGCTTCTTGCTCAGTTAAACCAACGCTGGCTATTTCTGGATGGGTAAATACCGCATGAGGCATATACTTAAATTTTAATATTTCTTTTTTTCCTGTGAGCAAAGCTTTTTGGAGATGATTAACTTCTGCCGCTGCCGCATGTTGCAACATATGCTCTCCAGATGCGTCACCCACGACATAAACGCCAGGAACCGCTGTCTCGAAATGCTCATCTCTAACGATGAATCCTCTTTCATTAGTCTGTATATCTGTATTTTCTAAGTTTAATGTGTCGGTGTTCGCCATTCTTCCCGTTGCATAAAGAAGCGCTTCGCTCACATGTGATGTCACTTCTCCTAGTTTATTTTCAAGAGTAAGATGAAAAGTATTGTCCTTATACTCTATATGTTTAATGCTTGTATCAAACGCGACGTTTACATGTTGAGTAAACTCTTTTTTAAAGATGGCGGATATATCTTCATCTTCATGTTTTAAAATACTTTGAGAACGCACTAGCAACTTTGTCTTAATGCCTACAGCGTCAAAAAAGTTGGCTAATTCACATGCGATAAATCCAGAACCAACAATGGCAATGGATTTAGGAATTTTGCCTAGAAGTGGAAATATATCATCGCTAGTCCAAGCTTTTTCATGTGGAGCGTCTATAGGACGAGTACCAGTTGCTATGACTATTTTAGGAGCGGTGATTCTCTCTCCATTAACTTCGACAATATAATTAGATAAAAATGTGGCAGTACCCGTATATGTATCTACATTTTCATTAAATCTACTTCGATATGCGGGATCAATCGTTTGGATATAGCTATTAGTCTCTTCAAAGATTTTTTTCACATCTATAGAATTAATGGTTGTGTCAATAAAATGTCTAGAAGAATCTTTAATGCCGCGAGCCACTTCGGCATATCCTATAAGAAGCTTAGAAGGTACGCATCCACGGTTTGGACACGTCCCACCAAACTTCGACTTTTCAATTATTGCTACTTTTTTACCGGCTTCACCTGCGTTTCGAGCGAGATTACTCCCTCGTCCTGCCCCAATTACTATAATGTCATATGTTTTCATGGTGTTCCTTCTCCGTAGGTTGATTCATTCAATTACTTTATTATATACTAATCTATAAAAGATTTAGTTGTAGTATAATTCCAAGAAAAGAGAGATAATGAAGTTAAAGTATTTAAACCATTATCCAATCAGCGTTCAAGAACAAGTTGTCAAACTTATAGAAGCTGATAAGTTAAAGTCACATCTTTTAAAAAAATATCCTAATGCGCATAGTTATAAAAATGATAAGACGCTATTTAATTATACGATGGACATCAAAAATGAGTATCTGAAAAAATCTCCTCCTTTGAGTAAAACTCACTATGATGGCAAGATAAACGTCATACATAACGCGCTTGGAACGCATCACTTTATATCTCGGGTTCAAGGTTCAAAACTCAAAGCAAAAAACGAGATAAAAATAGCTTCAATGTTTAAAAGTGTTCCAAAAGAGTTTTTAGAGATGATAGTTGTACACGAACTTGCACATTTTAAAGAGAAAGAGCACAACAAGGCGTTTTATAAACTGTGTGAATATATGATGGTCTCTTATCATCAAGTAGAGTTCGATTTAAGACTTTACTTGACACATATAGACAGAGAGTCAAAATTTGAAGAGTGGGGAAAAGTGAATAATGGATAATTTGATAGAGAGACTTTGTAAAAAAACATTACTAAATAAAGAGCATGTAAATAACATTTTAAAACTTCTAGAAGATGGTTCTACCATACCATTCATCGCTAGATATAGAAAAGAGATGACAGGTGGTGCGGATGATGAGGTGTTACGCGAGTTTGAGACGATATATCTCAGTTCTAAAAAATTGCTTGATAGAAAAGTGGAAGTCTCCCGTCTTATAGCTGAGAGAGCAGTTTTATCTGAAGCAATCAAAAAGAGTATTGAAGAAGCGGATACTTTGAGAATTTTAGAAGATATTTATAGACCTTTTAAAGAGAAGAAATCTTCTCGCGCAACCGTTGCCGTTGCTAATGGTCTTACAGCTTTGGCAAATACTTTGCAAAGAGCAAACTTAACTACTAATGAATTTAAAAGCGAAGCAAAGAAGTTTTTAAAAAAAGATGTGAGTTGTGTAGAAGAAGCTATAAAAGGCGCTCAAGATATTTTGGCTGAACGCTACTCTGAACAGCCCAGAGAAAGAGAAGCAATTCGGACTTCTATGCAGCGTTATGGAAATATAGAAACTAAAAAAACGAAAACTTTTAATGAAAATGGAGTTTATAAAAATTTGGCTTCAAAATCAGAAAAAGTGGCTTACATTCCGTCGCATAGATATTTGGCAATCATGAGAGCCGTTAAAGAAAAAGAGTTGTCCGTTAAAATAACAATGGATGTAGAGAGAATTGAAGAAAATATAAAGCAGTATAAAATTCCTCGTAATGCTTCTAGTTCAAAAGATTACCTTTTTGCTGCATATAAAGATGGACTTAAAAGACTTCTTCTCCCATCAATAGAGAGAGAAGTTCAAGGGGAGTTAAAAGAAAAGGCCGATTTGGCGGCAATTGGCGTATTTGGTAAAAATCTTGGTCAGCTTCTTATGAGCGCGCCAGTCGCTAATATGGTTTTACTAGGCGTTGACCCCGCGTTTGTGAGTGGATGTAAGTTAGCGGTTATAGATGAAAATGGAAACTATTTGGAATCAGCGGTAATTTATCCGACTGAACCTAGAAAAGATTATGAAAACTCTAAAAATAAAGTCTTACAACTTGCAAAAAAATATGCCATCAGAGGCGTGGCGATTGGAAATGGAACTGGCTCTCGTGAAACGCAAGAGTTCTTTGCTCGTTTAAATAGTGAAGAAAACGCCAACCTTAGTTATACGGTTGTCTCAGAAGCAGGTGCATCGGTTTACTCAGCTTCACAACTAGCGCAAGACGAATATCCTAAACTAGACGTAACAATTCGTGGAGCAATATCTATAGCGCAAAGACTTCGTGACCCAATGGCGACACTTGTTAAAATAGACCCTAAATCACTTGGAATAGGGCAGTATCAACATGACGTCGATCAAAAGCTTTTACATAAAAGACTTGATGATGTAACTTCGGACTTGGTAAATCGTGTTGGGGTTGATCTAAACTCTGCTTCTGGGTCTTTACTTTCCCATGTAGCAGGTATTGGGATGAAGATTGCAAAAAATATTATAGATTTTCGAGATGAAAATGGAAACTTTACAAGTAAGAGTCAACTTCTAAAAGTCAAAGGTTTAGGAAAAAAAGCATATGAGCAGGCTGCCGGATTTATTAGAATAAAAAATGGAAAAAGTCCCTTTGATAATACTGGAATTCACCCTGAAAGTTATGAAATTGCTAAAAAACTCCATACACTTGATTTGGTCACATTAGATGTTAATCTTAAAGCTAAAGAGTTTGGAGTTGGAGTGGAGACGCTTCGTGACATTGTTAAAGAACTTCGTAAGCCAGGATTTGACCCTAGAGAAGATTTGCCCGCTGTACCATTTAAAGAAGGGCTAACAGATATTAAAATGCTTAAAGAGGGGAGTTTTATTTCAGGTGTTGTCAGAAATATTGCAGATTTCGGAGCATTTGTCGATATTGGGCTAAAGAATGATGGGATGATACATATATCAAAGATGAGTCAAAAAAGAATAGCGCATCCTTTGGAAGTGCTATCAATAAATCAATACTTGCCCATGATAGAAGTTGTCTCTATAGATAATGCTAGTGGAAAAGTTGGACTTAGTCTAGTGATAGAATAAATTTTTTACAGAAATATAAAGTATTAATGGAAGAATACATTATTAGAATACATTATTAGAAAACATTAAAGGTGTATTTTAAATTATAGTAGTTATACTAAGAAATAGAGCAGTAAAGCAACAAAAGGATTTTAAGATATGATTGTGCCGGTTCATGTAATAACTAAAAGTATTCCCCGTGAACTTCTTCGTATTGCAGCAGAGAATTTCATTTCCTCTTCGGACTTATACATTAAAATAGATACTGTCACTACGTTTGTAAAAGATGGCAATGCTAACTTTATTGAGATAGAAGAGGCCGATTTTGAGAAGTATAGAGATGAGAAGTCTATGCGTGACGCCTCTTTAGAATTTGAACAAGAGTATAAAGTGGAAATTCTTTCAAAACTAGACAATTACCCTTTTAAAGATATGGGTGTTAACGTGGAATTTGAAGATGGATATACGAAAGCTTATCTTGTTATCAAAAAAGGTTCAACACTCCACTACTACGATGATCTTTACTCAGACTTTATAGAGTTTATTAAAGAACAGCAACTTAGATCAAAAATCATGATCTATTTATTTGACGCAGCTTATAAAGAGAGTATTCAAGAGTTTGTTAGTGTCCTTAAGCAAATAAAAAAAATAACTTTTAAAGAAGATAAACGTATACTCATCTCAGAGGCACTCAAAGAAATACCTTCAATAAAACAAGAAACAATTATGACTAAAGAAGAGAGCTATAAACTTGGAAAAGAAGATGACCACGGTCGTGTTGATTATGCCAACAGAGGCTTTCTTATTAGTTGTGAAGAAGGTGAACAGCTTTTTGAGTTTAATAAGCCACAGCAGGGAGAGAATGGTAGAACATGCTTTGGAGAGATTATCACAGTAGATATTGTCGATTTAGATGCAATGCCAAGCTTTACAATTGAGAATAATATTGAAGTAGTAGATAGCTTCGAAAATATAAAGTATATGTCCGCAAAAAGTGGTTACCTTGTTAAAAATGGGGATAATTATGATGTTGCAAACAGTATAGACGTAGGTGAGATATCATTTAAAACAACTGGAACCATTGACACGGATCTTGATACGGAAATATCTATAAACGTTATTAAAGAAAATCCTCTTGAGGATGCTATTGAAAAAGGGATGAGTGTAAAGGTGCAAAACCTTACAATAGTGGGAAGTATTGGTCCATCTACAAAGATTGAAGCAAGAAATGTTGACATTAGTGGTCAAACGCATCACACTTCAGTAATTCAATGTTGTAAGGCTAAAATAGGACATCATAAAGGAAAAGTAACAGGACATACTGTAGAAATAGAAACACTTGAAGGTGGAGAAGTTATCGCTGATATTGCTATTATTAAAAATGCAATGAGTGGAAAAATACGTGCTAAAACTATTAAAATAAGAATGCTAGGCTCTCATGTAACTATGGAAGCCTCTGAGTCTATACAAGTAGAGGGTATCCGCGGGGAAGAAAATAAATTCATTTTTGACTCCTCTATTAAGGGTGCCTTTGATACCTCACATAAAGATGAAATACAAAGTTATCTCAAAGATTTAAAAGAAGAGTTTAAAGGTCTATCTAAAAAGTTAAAAGATAATGGCGAGAAACTCAAAACAAATATGGAACCATGTGAAAAAATAAAAAATGCTATTTTAAAGGTTCAATCCCAAGGATTGAAAATTTCAGCAGTTCTTATCAAAAATTTTAAATCATGTAAACTCATGAAAGTTCGTTATAAAAAACTTCGAGAAGAAGTTCTCTACCAAAAAACAAAGATTCAAGAAACGCAAGAGAAAATGATTCAAGGTGCGACAAATATTTTAGATTCTAAAGTTGAAATAGGAAACGTTGGTCATGGGTTTAATTATATAGAATATAAATTAGAGAACAAAAATAGAAATATTAAACTTAATATTCATGAAGATATGAAGAAAAAAATATTTAAATTAGAAGAAAATGAAGAAGGTATTTTAGAAATTGTAAATACCGATTAATTGATAAATAAAGAAATATTTAGATAAAATTGCGTAATTATTATTTACCTATAAGGCAATAAAGTGAAAGCAAAAATCGAAACAGTTAAAACACTTCTTGAGGCACTCCCTTTTATAAAAGAGTTTCGTAAAGAGATTGTTGTTATAAAATATGGTGGTTCAGCACAAACTTCCCCTCAATTAAAAGAAAAATTTGCCGAAGATATTTTACTTATGTACCTTGTTGGTATTAAACCAGTTATCATTCATGGTGGTGGCAAAAAAATCACAGAGATGTTGGATGCGCTTAAAATTGATACAAAGTTTATTGATGGACAAAGAGTAACTACTAAAGAGGTTATGCGCATAGCTGAAATGATTTTAAGCGGCGAAATAAATAAAGAAATAGTTTCTCTTTTGAACTCACACAGCGCCAAAGCAATCGGTATAAGTGGTAAAGACGCGCATTTTATTACGGCTGAGGCGAAAGATTTTTCAAAATGGGGATTAACTGGAAATATTACAGATGTAAAAGCAGATGTAGTTTGTAACCTTATTCATGAAGGGTTTATTCCTGTTATCGCTCCTATAGCCGCTGGAGAAGAGATGGGTCATCCAGGATATAATATAAACGCAGATCTTTGCGCTTCTTATGTTGCAAAAGCAATAGGCGCAAACAAAATTATATTTTTAACAGATACCGAAGGCGTACTGGATAATGATAAAAATCTTTTTACATCACTAACCGCTAACGAGGTTCATTCCCTCAAACTTAATGGAACAATCCATGGTGGAATGGTGCCAAAAGTTGATGCTTGTCTTGAAGCCATTAATGGAGGTGTTGAAAAAGCGCACATTATTGATGGAAGGCTTGAACACTCTATGTTACTTGAACTTTTTACTTCAGAGGGTGTTGGTACCCAAATAGTTAAGTAAAGAGGTGAGTTTTATTTTACAAGTTTTAATCGCTTTAGTTTTGTTTATGAGTATTTCATCTGCTGATGGGTTACTAAAAATGGATGATATATCCTTACAAAAGGATGAACAAAAGGTATTTCTTGTAAAATATGAGAATAAAGAGAGAAAGTTTACTTTTAGATGGACTCTTTATGCAAATGAAGGGCTTGTTACTTTAAGCTCTTACGATACAATCGTGTCACAACATATGATGTTTTTAAATAATACAAATCAAACTTTTAAAGTAATACTCAAAAGAGGCTCTCGGATTTATGAAAGAGTCTACTTATTGGTAAAGTTTAAAAAATTTGATACTAAAGAAAATAGAGCCATTTTTGAACTTTTTTTATCTGACCCAAGACGTGAGACACAGATAAATGAGTTCAAAAATGATTAAAGTGAGATAATGCAAAGAGTTGAAAAAGAACTAGCACGATTAATTGATGAGATTGATTATGATGAAGTAACACGATTATTTAGCACCCTAAATGGTGGTAAACGTCTTCGTGCAAAATTAATTTTAAAAATAGCTTCGGATAATGAGAAAGCACCACTTTTAGGCGCAATAGTAGAAATGATTCACGCTGCTTCACTTCTTCATGATGATGTTATAGATGATGCGATGACAAGACGTGGAGAATCTTCTGTAAACGCGACAGAAGGTAGTAAAACAGCTGTTATGTTGGGAGATATTCTATACTCAAAGGCATTTAGCGAGCTTGTAGTATTTGATAAAGAGATTGCAAAAACTATAGCATCTTCAGTAACTTCTCTTTCAAAGGGTGAACTATTAGATGTAAATATGGCAAAAGTGTTTAATGAGTCAGAAGAGACTTACTTAAATATGCTTTACCTAAAAACAGCTACGCTTATAGAAGCGGCAGCTGCCGCTAGCGCAATGCTCGCGAATAAAGATGTTGATACTCATAAACTCTATGGTAAAAACCTTGGTCTTTCATTTCAGATTATTGATGATATTTTAGATATTACAACTGACTCAAAAACTCTTGGTAAACCGGCTATGAATGATTTTATAGAGGGAAAATGTACATTGCCATATATATATCTTTATAAAAACCTTGGAGAAGATGATAAAAGAAAATTAGTATCACTTCATGCAAAGAAGCTCTGTGCAGATGAGATATCTTGGATTAAAGAAAGAATGACGGCACACAAGAGCGTAGAAGAGTCTTTCAAACTTGCGGAGAAACTTTCACTAGAAGCTCAAAGTGTTGTTAGTGGTGATGAAGATTTGGTAAATATTTTACAAACAATGATAAAGAGAAACTATTAATGCACTATTTAAATATTAGCTTTACTCATAAAAACGCTACTCTTGAGATAAGAGAAAAACTTTCTTATCCAGATGAAGAGAGTAAACGCAAATGTCTTACAGTTCTTTTAAAAAATGATACAATTTTAGAAATTATTTTAATCTCCACCTGTAACAGAATGGAAGTACTTTGTAACTGTAGCGATATTCCAAGTGCGACAGAACATATATTTAATATGTTAAGTAATCGCTCAAATATAAGTATTGAAGAATTAGAAGGTCGTGCTGATATTTATGATGGCAGTTCCGCAATACACCATCTTTTTAGCGTTGCGTCTTCATTGGACTCCATGGTTATAGGTGAGACACAAATAGTAGGACAGTTAAAAGATTCTTTTAGATTTGCCTATGATAATCAATTTTGTGGTAAAAAATTAGCGCGAGCGATGAAGTCGGCGTTTAAGTGTGCGGCTAAAGTAAGAAGTACTACGGAAATATCTTCTAAACCAGTTTCAATGGCAAGTGTTGCTGTCTCAAAGCTAAAATCATTAGTTCATGATTTAGAAGGTAAAAAAGCATTAATTATTGGTGTTGGAGAGATGTCTGAAATCACTGCAAAGCATTTAAAAACTGCTGGCGCGGATGTTTATATTATGAATAGAACTAAACACAAGGCCGAAGCTCTTGCGCAAAGTTGTGAGGCCAAGGTATTAGACTTTTGTGAATTACCAACAGCCATCAATGAATTTGAGGTTTTATACACGGCAACATCTTCATTTTCTCCAATAATAACTGATGAAATTATTAAATCATGTGATTTTGATAGATATTGGTTTGACTTAGCACTCCCTAGAGATATTCACTATAGTAAGGGTGAGAATATACATCTATATGTCATAGACGACTTAAAGGCGATAGTGGATGAAAATCTCACTTTTCGTGAGAATGCTTCAAGAGCCGCGCATGGCATCATTGGTAGAGAAATAGTAGATTTTTTTGAATGGCTCAACGTTCAAGATATTGAACCACTTATAAAAGAGATATACCTCAGAGCAGGGGATGCCGCCGCAGAAGAAAGCACAAGAGCGATTGAAAGTGGGTATATACCTAAAGAGTATGAAAAAGAAGCAAAGAAGATGTGTGAGCAGGCATTAAAAAGATTTTTACATGACTTTACGGAAAACATGAGAAATGAGAGAGAAGAGTCACATAGTGAGTTGTTAAGTGGAGCAATTGCTTCAATAATAAAAGAAAAAGAGTAGGATTAGTTTAATGAGAAGAAGTAAAGCATTTATACCAACATCAAAAGAAGCACCATCAGACGCACAATTAGCAAGCCATATATTTTTATCACGCGCAGGCTTTGTTTCTCAAAACGCAGCAGGACTTTATAACTATATGCCAATGGCAAAACGCGTTATAAGAAAGATAGAAAATATTATTCACGAAGAGATGAACAATATAGGGGCACAGGAAGTTGAACTTTCTTTTGTTACGCCTGCCGCGTTATGGGAAGAGTCTGGAAGAATTGAAAAATTTGGAAAAGAATTACTTCGTTTTCGCGACCGTAAAGACAACCTTTTTCTTTTAGGGCCAACGCATGAAGAGATGATGGTAGATTTAGTTCGAAATCGTGTAACTTCATATAAACAACTTCCTCTGAATCTTTATCAGATTAAAACAAAGTTTCGCGATGAAGCAAGACCGCGTTTTGGACTTATGCGTGGACGTGAGTTCACTATGAAAGATGGTTACTCTTTTCATTCATCAGAGGAAGACTTAGATAGAGAGTTTGATACTGTCGAAGCTTCGTACAAAAAAATTCTTTCTCGTTTAGGACTTGATTTTAGAGTTGTTGAAGCTGATAGTGGAGCTATTGGCGGAAGTGGTTCTAAAGAGATTATGGTTATAGCTGATAGTGGTGAGGATACAATTGCAATTTGTTCAAAGTGCGAGTATGGCGCAAATATAGAAGCGGCAACTCGTTCAGTTACAAAAGAAGTACCAGAAGCACCAGAGGCTACTTTTAATAAGTTTCAAACTCCAAATGTAAAGAGTATAGAAGAATTAGAAGCATTTTTTAAAGTAGCTGCTTACTTTACCATTAAATGTGTGGCTAAAAAAGTTATATATGAAGAGAGTAGCGAGATAGTCCTTTTCTTCCTTCGTGGCAGTGATACTCTCCAAGATGTAAAAGCAATGAATGCAACGGAAGCATTAGAGATAGAAGACGCAAGCGAAGAAGAACTCATCAACCTTGGGTTAGTACCAGGGTTTATGGGTCCACTAGATCAAGATAAGGCAAAGCATGTTATAGATGAAAGCCTTAGAGGTGCTACAAATATGATTTGTGGTGCTAATGAGCTAGATTATCATTTTGTTGGTGTTGATCTATCTATTATAAGCGATGTGGCCTATTTTAGTGATATTGCCCAAGTTAATGAAGGAGACTCATGTCCTCATTGTGAGGGAGAGTTGTCTTTTTCTAAGGGTATCGAAGTTGGACATATATTTAAATTAGGCACTACGTACTCCAAGGCCCTTAAGGCTGAGTTTTTAGACGAGAATGGAAAAGCACAGTCTTTTATCATGGGTACGTACGGTATGGGTGTTTCGCGTTTAGTAGCTTCTGTAGTAGAACAGCACCATGATGAAAGTGGTTGTATCTGGACGAAAGCGACAGCACCTTATATGGTAAATGTCATGGTAAGTAATATTAAAGATGAAGAACAGATGAAAATGGGTGAAGACCTTTACTCAAAACTCCAAGATGCTGGTGTTGAAGTAATGATAGATGACAGAAAAGATAGATTTGGTTTTAAGATGAAAGATGCGGAACTTATAGGTTTTCCATATACTGTCATCATAGGAAAAGAACTTGTAAATGGAAATGTTCAGATATTTACAAGAGCTACAAAAGAGAAAGTTGATGTAAGTGCGGGTAATGTCTTTGAATCAATTATGGAACTTATCTAAATGCTATATTTTCTTATTTATCTTTTTCTAGAAGTACTAATCTCTGTAAATATTTCATCTGCTATTGGTGGATTGATGACTTTTTTTGAAATAGTGCTTAGCGCATTTGTAGGGGTTGCGATTCTTGTAAATTTTAGAAAGATATTAGTAGAAAATATGACAGCGGTTTCATATAATTGCATAGACTTAGAACAGTTTCAAAAGCTCAATCTTTTTACACTTTTTGGAGCTCTCCTGTTTATTATTCCGGGTTTTTTAACAGATATAATAGGAGCACTAATGCAGTTTTCTCTTTTTACTACTATGCTCGTAACCCGCTATAATATGAATAAAGGCAAGTGTAAGACAGATTTTATGCAAGATGGAAATATTACAAAGGATTCAGATGTTATTGATGTTGAAGTTATTAGCGACAAGTCTACTATTAGTTAGTTTTGTAAACGCGAGTACAACCGGTGAAAAGCTTAAAGAGTATTTAGAAGAAAAGTATTCAGAAAATACAAATATTAAAACTTTAAAACTTGAAATTGAAGAAGAAGTTTCATTAAAGGAACTCAAAGGCTGGAAAGCATATATAGTGGTGCTTCAAGCAACACTCAAACTAAAACCAGATAATCTCATAAAACAAAAAGTGATATGGTTCTCAAATGGAGAAGTAATCACTAAAGAACTTACCAGTCTTAAAACAGAAGAAAGCCTTACGGACTCAGTAAGACCAAAGTTTAAAGACGGGTACTATAAAAAAGAAAATCTTATTTATGGAAATAAAAACGCAGAGCATCGGGTAGCAATTTTTTCAGATCCATTGTGTCCATTTTGTAGAAACTTTGTTCCTGGTGCTATAGAAGATATGAAAAAGCAGCCTAAAAAGTTTGCTGTATATTACTACCATTTTCCACTTCCATCGATTCATCCGGCATCTGTGCCTTTAGTAAAAGCAGCTGTAGCCGCAGAATTTCAAGGATACAAGGATGTCGTTTTAAATCTTTATAAAGTTGAAGTAGATCCAAGAGAAAAAGATATAGAGAAGGTTCTTGCCGCGTTTAACAAGGCTATAGGCTCAAAGTTGGTTCCAGCAGACTTGATAACCCCAGAGGTTACAAAACAAGTTAATTATGACTTAGAGATAGCTAATAATGTTATGGTTACTGGAACACCAACTCTTTACTTTGACGGCGCAATAGATCAAACTAAAAAAAAATATTTGAAATTTAAATAATCATGAAATTAACAATAGCAACAAGAGTTTCAGACTTAGCACTATGGCAAGCATATCATATAAAAGATAGAGTAGAAGCCGCGTTTCCTGACGTAGAAGTGGTTTTAAACAAGATAGTAAGTAATGGAGATAAGGTTCTAGATAAACCCTTAGCACTTATAGGCGGAAAAGGTCATTTTACAAAAGAACTTGAAGACGCGATGCTTCGCGGCGAGGCAGATATTGCTGTTCACAGTTTAAAAGACGTGCCAACCTACATACCTGATGGTTTAGAGTTAGTCGCAGTAACTACTCGTCAAGACCAGAGCGATGTTTTTTTATCTCATAAGTATAGATCTTTGGAAGATTTACCTACTGGAGCAGTTGTCGGCACTACGAGTCTCAGAAGAAGAATGCAACTGCTTAAAAAGAGACCAGACCTTGTAGTAAAAGATTTACGTGGTAACGTAAACACACGACTTCGAAAACTTGAAGAAGGTCAGTATGACGCGATTATACTTGCATGGATTGGACTACATAGATTGGACCTGCTTAAAGATATTCCTTTTACACAAAAACTCTCACTTGATATGATGATACCTCCAATGGGACAGGCCGCTTTAGGGATAGAGATAGTATGTAATAATGATAAAGTAAGAGAGATTGCAGAGAGTCTCAAAGACATAAATACATTTATGGAAACTAGGATCGAGAGAGATTTTATATCTGCAATAGGGGCGGGATGCTCGGCACCTGTCGCATGTAACGCAGTTGTAGGAAAAAATGAAGTTACGTTTCGGGTTATGTTAGGGTTTCCTGATGGAACAAACATAATGCAAGAAAAACAAGTAGTATCCATGTGTGATTCTCAAGGTTTAGGCCAAAGAGTGGCACAAAAAATGATAGCGGAAGGTGCTCTAGAACTTTTAGAAAACGCACAAAAAATGGCCTTTAAAGATGAAATGCCACAAAGATTATAAGAATTAAAATATGAAAAAAACTATAAAACTTTTAGAAAAGCATAATGAACTCAAGGTAATTGATACAGAGTTAGATATATATCTTGAAATTCCCCATTTAGCCTACGCAGAGGTAAAGAAAAAAGATGGTGGTAAAGCACTTCTTTTTACAAATGTAGTCGATGCGAAGAATGGACAAAAATTTGATGAATCCGTTCTTATGAACGTATTTGGTTCGTATAAGCGTACAGAGTTGCTTTTTGGTAGAAGTGTTGAGTCTGTAGCGGACGAGATAACAAAACTACTACATATGAAACCTCCCTCAGGTTTAATTGCGAAAGTAAGTTTAGCAAAAGAACTTTTTTCTTTAAAAAATATTTTCCCAAAAAAATTAAAAGGCGAAGGTGAGTGTCAAAAGATAAAATATCTTGAAGAAGACATTGATTTAAGCAAAATTCCCGTTCTTACAACTTGGGAGCAAGACGGTGGTCCATTTATAACAATGGGACAGGTATATACTCAAAGCTTTGATGGTGAGTTAGTAAATGTAGGTTTGTACAGACTTCAAGTATATGATAAAAATCATCTAGGGGTACATTGGCAGATACACAAAGATAGCTCTCACTTTTTTGATCAGTATCAAAAAGCTGGGAAGAAGATGCCAGTAAGCATAGCTATTGGTGGAGATCCTCTTTATACTTGGTGCGCGTCAGCACCTCTTCCTTATGGAGTTAATGAACTTCTCATGTATGGTCTTATAACTAAAAAACCCGCACAACTTGTAAAATCTTTAACTACGCCACTCTATATTCCTCGTGATGTTGATTATGTTATTGAGGGATGGGTTGACACAGGTAAGCTTAAAGTAGAAGGCCCTTTTGGTGATCATACAGGGTATTATACTCTTAAAGAGCCTTATCCCGTTATGGAAGTCAGCGCAATTACTATGAAAAAAGAGAGAAGCTTTTTAGCAACAGTTGTCGGAAAACCACCTTTAGAAGACAAGTATATGGGCTGGGCAACAGGAAAAATTTTCTTTCCTCTTTTAAAAACTACCGCAGCAGATTTACTTGACTACCATATGCCAGAAAATGCAGGTTTTCATAACCTTATCTTTGCAAAAATGCAGCCATTGTATAAAGGGCATGCAAAACAGTTTATGCACGCTTTTTGGGGAGCAGGGCAGATGAGCTTTGTGAAACATGCCATATTTGTAGATGAAAAAGCTCCTAAGCTTGATAACTATGAGGCATTGGCAAACTATATTTTAAATAGATTTACACCTAAGTCTATGTTTATTACTGAAGGTATTTTAGACGCTCTTGATCATTCTTCTCCTGAAACACTAGTAGGTGGAAAACTTGGAATTGACGCAACAGCGGCTAATAAAGTTGAGGCGCCCGTTTATCTTGGTAATGCGGAGCTTCTAAGTAAAGTAAAAGAGCTGATACCCGAAGTAGTTGGATTACATCAGTATATGCCAAGTACAAAAAATCCTATTACAGTTATAAGTCTTAATAAACAAAAAAGCGCAAGTGAGTATTTTGATGATTTAGTGTCTTTAAGCCCACATATTAGAATAGTGGTTTTTGTAGATAAGCAAAAGAATGAGTTAGACAATCCTTATATGCTAGTTTGGCGAGTAAGTAATAATGTCGATGCGCAAAGAGATATCTATACATCTGGACTAATGGTAGGTGTAGATGGAACAAATAAAAATAGTCTTGATGGTTTTACAAGAGAATGGCCTGATGATGTTGATTGTACAGCTTCCGTAATAGAGAGATTAAAAGAAAAAAATGTTTGGAATTTGGAAGATAATCTTACCGTAAAGTATCAATTATAGATATTATGTGGTTTAAAAATAAAATTTACCCTATCTAAGGAAATTATAATAATTTCTAATGTAATATTATAGAATAAATCATAAAAGGGTAAGTATGAAAAAACTAATATTAATTTTTCTATCGTTAACTGTTTTAACATTAACATCGTCAAACGCAGCAATTTACAAGGGACAAAGGGTTTTTGTAAAAAAATGTTTAAAGTGTCACGATGCTGGACAGAACTTCGTATCTCAGTATAAAATGAGGACATGGAAAAAGCTTATGAGTAAAAAAGGTAAAAAGCTGGCAGCTCTTCACCTTAAAAAGAAAAAAGCTAAAAAGTCTTGGAAATATTTTAGAAGTAAAAGATATTCTAAAAAAACTAAACACTTAAAACAGTTCGTTGTTGAGTATGCAAAAGATAGTGGAAACGTTCCAGCTTGTAACTAAATCTAGCCTCTTTTTTTAAGCAGAGCAGTTTATTGCTCTGTTGTTCTTCTTACACTTTGTAAAATCACCTTATTTCGCTAAAATACAAAACTTTTTAAAATCGGAGATATAATTATGGATAAAATGTGGTCAGGTCGTTTTAATGCAAGTGCTTCAAGTCTATTAGACCAGTTTAATGCTTCAATTATGTATGATAGAAAGCTTTATAAAGAAGATATTGAGGGTTCAGTCGCTCATGCTTCTATGCTTGCTAAGCAAGGTATACTAACATCAGAAGAGCTTATTGAAATCATAGATGGTTTAAATCAAGTGAAATCTGAAATAGAATCTGGTTCTTTTGAATGGAACATACAGGACGAAGATTTACATATGGGTATAGAAAAACGCCTTACTCAACTTATTGGTGATAGTGGTAAAAAACTCCATACGGCAAGAAGTAGAAATGACCAAGTAGCAGTTGACTTTCGTCGTTATGTTCTTCGTAAAAACCTAGAGATTGTAGATTTAATGAAGCTACTTATGCAAGAAGTTCTTGTAGTCGCAGAGAAACATACAGAGACTCTGATGCCTGGAATGACTCACTTGCAACACGCTCAACCTATCAACTTTGGATTTCATTTAGGGGCATATCTTTGTATGTTCAAACGCGACATTCATAGATTTGAAGACTCATATAAGCGCAACAATATTTCTCCACTTGGGTGTGCTGCTCTAGCGGGAACACCACATAATGTAGATAGAAACATGACAGCTGAAATGTTAGGCTTTGATAGCGTAAGCGTAAACTGTTTAGATACGGTAAGCGATAGAGACTTCGCGCTTGAAATACTTTTTAATATCTCAACAATGATGATGCATATCTCGCGTTTAAGCGAAGAGATAGTTATGTGGTCTTCGTATGAGTTTGGTTTTGTAGAACTTAGTGATGAGTATTCAACCGGTAGTTCTATTATGCCACAAAAAAAGAATCCTGACGTTCCCGAACTCCTTCGTGGAAAAACTGGTCGCGTTTATGGTTCGCTTATGGGACTTTTGACAGTTATGAAAGGACTTCCTTTAGCATATAACAAAGATACGCAAGAAGATAAAGAAGGTGTTTTTGATTCTGTTGAAACTGCTGAAATATCTTTAGAAATACTAAAAGAAGCTATCAAAACAATGGAAGTCAAATCACATAATATGGAATCGGCATGCGCAATTGGACATTTAAGCGCAACTGATTTAGCTGACTATTTAGTAGAAAAATGTGATATACCATTTCGTGAAGCACACTTTATAACAGGTCGTGCCGTTGCTAAGGGTGAAGAACTTAAAATTGACTTATCTAAGATGGATTTTAAGTACTTAAAAGAGATTGATGCGAGAATAAATGAAGATGTAATGGAATACTTAGAGCTTCGTCACTCAATGAACGCAAGAACTTCAGAGGGTGGAACAGCATCTGTAAGAACGAAAGAACAACTAGAATACTTTAAAAACTATTTGAAGTAAAAAAGGAAAAATATGAAAATTAGCATAACACATAAAGAAGAAATGAAGTTCGAAGCAAAAACTGCAAAAAGTAGTTTTATTATAGACTGTCCAACAATATCCCCGATAGAATATTTTCTATCTGGAATTATTACTTGTAGCGCTACGGATTTGATTATGATGCCTAAAAATCAAGGTAAAACTGTTAGCAACTTAGTTGTTGATGGGGAAGTGGTTCGCGCCGAGCCTCATCCTGCAAAATTTTTATCTCTACACTTAACATATACTTTTGACTCTGACGCTGATGATACAATGGCGCAAAGATGGGTTATGGCATCAATAGAAACATACTGTTCAACTATTAACACTATTCGTGATACAACTAAAATCACATATACAGTTACTCACAATGGAAAACTAATCTGTGAAAATAAAGAAGTTATTAGTGGTGGTGGTTCCAATATTGATATGGGTGAGATAGAATCCTGTCCAAGTTAGAAGAGTAATATTTTAAAAAGTATGACAAAACGCAAAGTTTTTAAGTATTCTTACATAAATTGACTAAAATTCAGACATAAAAATTATCTACAAGGATTATATTATGTTTGAAATGACTATGGTTTTATTGGCCAGTATCGCATTAATGAGTATAGCTTATGAGTTTACTTCTGTTATAAAAGGTAGAGATTGGGGAGAAAACTCAAAGAGTTTTTTCTAGAGATTATTCATAGGATCTGCATCACTGAAATGTCCCCATTTTAGTTTTGCCCCACCAAGAATATGAAAGTGCAAGTGGCCAACCTCTTGTCCACCATTATCTCCTATATTTGTTATAACCCTATATCCAGTTTTATCTATTTTCACTTCTTTGACAACTTTTTGTATAAAGCTAGTAAAACCTGACATAGTTTCTGGTTTAACATCATCAAAGCTATCTACATGTACTTTTGGAATAGCGAGTATATGGACAGGTGCTTTAGGATTTATGTCATGAAAAGCAAGAAAGTTTTCATCTTCAAGTACTATATTTGAGGGTATTTCATTATTAACTATTTTACAAAATAGGCACATTTTAAATCCTTAATTTTGTTTAATTATAACACACTAAAAGTCTAATGAAGCTATTTGTAACTTATATTGAAGTATAATAGTAGATAAAATCAATAATTATGGAAGAGTAAATTTGAAAGAATGGTATGATAAAATAAATGAAGCTAAGGATGTTCAAGCACTTGAAGATATTCGTATAGCCGTATTTGGAAAAAAAGGTGTTTTAGCAGCTGAATTTGTAAAAATGAAATCAGCGCCAAATGAGCAAAAGTCTCAAATAGCTAAAGAATTAAATACATACAAATCAACTCTCATGAATGAGTTTACAGCTAAAAAAATAACTCTACAAACGCAAGAGTTACAAATAGCTATGAAAGCGGAAGCTATAGATGTTTCGATGTTTGGCACACAGAGTCAAGCTGGTGCATTACATCCAGTTATGGAAACGATGGACAAAATCGTAGAATATTTTTCATCTATGAACTTTGCCGTAAAAACAGGTCAGATTGTTGAAGATGATTTTAACAACTTTGAAGCGCTTAACCTTCCTAAGTATCATCCTGCACGTGATATGCAAGATACATTTTACTTTAAAGATGAGATGATGCTTCGAACACACACATCTCCTGTTCAAATAAGAACTATGATGAGTACAAAGCCTCCAATTCGTATGATAGCACCAGGAGCTGTTTTCCGTAGAGATTATGATTTAACGCATACACCTATGTTTCATCAAGTAGAAGGTCTATTGGTAGATGAAGAAGGAACTGTTTCTTTCGCAAATTTAAAGTTTATTTTAGAAGATTTTTTAAAGTATATGTTTGGCGATGTTAATGTACGTTTTCGCCCATCATTTTTTCCTTTTACGGAACCTTCCGCAGAAGTAGATATCTCTTGTGTTTTTTGTAAGGGAGATGGCTGTCGTGTTTGTTCTCAAACAGGATGGTTAGAAGTTCTTGGATGTGGAATTGTCGATCCAAATGTTTTCCAAGCTGTGAACTATAAAAATGTTAGTGGTTATGCCTTTGGACTTGGTGTAGAACGTTTTGCAATGCTTATTCATCAAATTGGAGATCTACGTTCACTGTTTGAAGGTGATTTAAAGTTACTGGAGCAATTTCAATGATAGTTACAAAATCTTGGTTAAATGAGTGGATAGATCTTATAGATATTTCAACCGATGAACTTGCAAAAACTTTTAATTCTATAGGTTTGGAAGTAGATAGAGTTCATGAATATAGAATCCCAAAAAAGATTATTTTTGGAAAGATTTTAGAATGCGAAAAACATCCTGACGCTGATAAATTAAATGTCTGTCAAGTAGATATTGGTTCTAGTATTCGTCAAATAGTTTGTGGTGCCGCAAATGTACGAGTTGGACTTTATGTTGTAGTTGCTGTTATTGGTGCTCAAATGCCTTCAGGTCTTACTATAAAACCTGTGCAACTGCGTGGTGTAGATTCTGATGGTATGATATGTTCAGCAAGTGAAATAGGACTTCCTGACTTAGGAGAAGGTATTCTCGAAATAGATGAAAGCATAGGTTCATTTGAGTTAGGTCAAGAAGTAAATGAAAACTCTATTTTTAATGATGACTTAATAGAGATTGAGCTTACAGCTAACAGAGGCGACTGTCTAAGTATTAGAGGTGTAGCTCGTGATCTTAGCGCTGCGTTTGATAGACCTATTAATGATTATATAGCAACGGACAATGATGAAAAACGTGGAATTGGAAGAGTCTTTTCTTTACTTCATGAAAAAAATTTAGATGTCAATCTACAGTATAAAGCACTTGATTTAAAAGAGCTAAAAATTCCATTATCTATAAAACTTAGATTAGCTCAGATTGAAGAAAATCGTGAGTGTGATATAGAAGCACTACTCCTTTATGTAACACAGAGTACAGGTGTTATTTTACGTGCGTACAAACATGATTTTTTCTGTACGGAAAATGAAACAATGGCTAATGTGACACTTAGTGAAGATGAAAATGGATATGCGTGTATTTCAGGTACTAGTATAGCTTCTATTGTTGGTATTATTCAAAAAGATGAGTCAAAAGTTGCCGATACAGACGGAACAATCTTGCTTGAATCGAGTTATATCCCTCCTGAAATAATTTCTAAAAAGATGTCAGAGTCGAAGATGGCTTCTGGACCTATGTTTTATAAAACATCAAGAGGTAGTGAACCTGAATTGACAATGGGTATATCTTATTGTGTTGATTTAATTGAATCACATTCAACTAGTTCTACATTTAGTGGTAGAACAGAATTGATAAATCCTTTTAAAGAAAAAATTGTAATTGTTACAAAGCAAGAAATTGATAACATTATTGGTGCAGTGATTGATAAAGTCGTTATCACAAAAATATTAAAAAATCTTGGGTTTAACATATCAAAATCATCGGCTGATAATTTTGTAATCAGTGTGCCTCAGTTCCGTCATGACATATTTAATAAACAAGATATAGTTGAAGAGATTGTAAGAATGGTAGGTATTGACAACATACCATCTAAACCATTTCTTCTTAAAGAAGACAATCGACTTGAAGATAATTATTTTGAGTATAAGAAGCGTACTATATTTCGTCACCGTGCAGCTTCAAGTGGTTTTAATGAATCTGTTCATTTTGTTTTTGATGAGAAAAAAGTTCTTAATAATTATGGATTCCAAACAACTACTCCAGAATTAGAGCTTTTAAATCCTATTGTCCAGACATTGGATACTTTAAGACCAACTCTTTTAACGGGATTACTAAAGGCAACATCTGCGAATGTTAAAAATGGTTATTCTTCTGTAAAACTTTTTGAGATTGGTTCTGTATTTACTCCTTCAAGAGATGAATCATATAAATTTGCTATGGTTTTTTCAGGCGATAAAGAGAATGAGAATTTATCAAATTCAGGAAAACCACAAAAGGTTGATTTTGCTTATTTTACTCAAAAGGTTTCTGATGTTATTGGTTCATTTGAACTAAGAGAATATAAAACTTCACATACACTTTCACATGATTTTCAAACAGCGGAAATTTTGATAGATGGCACTGTAGTTGGCGAACTTTTTAGAACACATCCTCATGTTGAAAAAGAGTATGATTTAGAAACGACCTTTATGTGTGAAATAGACTTTGAGAAAATTCCATATGGACTTAAAATAGCACAAAAAACATCTAAGTATCAGGCATCGTTTAGAGATTTGAGTGTTATTATGCCCCAAGAGATGAGTTATGAAAAAGTTAAAACTGTTATTGAGGCGAATGCAACACAAGAAATAGTACGTTTTTACCCCGTAGATAGATATAGCGATGATAGTTTAGGTGAAAATATGAGCCTAAGTCTACGTTTTGTACTTCAGTCTACTGAAAAAACATTAGAAGAAGAAGATATTACGCTTTCAATGAATACAATTCTCGAATCACTTCAGAGTGAGTTAGGTATTGGACTAAGATGAGTAAAGTTGTAGTCACTCCTTCAAATAGCTTTTCGCTTTGTATTGATGACATCGCTTCTGATAAATCTATATCTCATAGAAGTGTTATGTTTGCTATGCTTGGTAATGGTGTGACTACAATAGAGAACTTTTTACGTGCTGAAGATACAATGAACTCTTTAGAAATTGTTAAAAATCTTGGTGCCGTAGTAGAAGATGATGGAAAAATTATAAAAATATCATCACAAGGAATTCAAGAGAGTTTTGAAGTTCTTGACTGTGGTAATTCTGGAACAGGGATGCGTTTGTTTTGTGGACTTCTAAGTTCCGCACATGGACATTTTGTTCTAACTGGTGATAAGTACTTACGAAGTCGTCCTATGAAACGTGTTACGGGGCCTCTTAGAGATATTGGTGCAATTATAGATGGACGAGATGAGTCTAATCTTGCTCCATTAAGTATTCGTGGAGCATCGTTAAAAGCTTTTAATTATAAGAGTAAGATAGCATCAGCGCAAGTGAAATCTTGTATGATATTAGCGGGACTCCGAGCTGATGGCATTTGTACATATAGTGAACCAGAACTTTCTCGTGATCATACTGAAAGAATGTTACAGGGAATGGGAGCAAATATCAAAGTTGATGGTCTCAAAACAACTATTACACCAATGAAAGAACTTCTCTCACCTTTAACTATAAGGGTGCCCGCGGACCCATCAAGCGCTTTTTTCTTCGCTGTTGCCGCAGCAATAATACCTGGTTCAGATATTTTATTAGAAGGGATTACCCTTAACCCAACTCGAATAGAAGCTTTTAAAGCACTAGAGCGAATGGGTGCTAATATAAGCTATGAGATTAAAGATAACAAGTATGAACCAGTTGGTGATATACATGTTAAATACGCGCCACTTCATGGTATCGTAGTTGAAGAGCATATATCATGGTTAATTGATGAACTTCCAGTGCTTTCAATAGCAATGGCTTGCGCACAAGGTGAAAGTGTTGTTAAAAACGCGGAGGAACTTCGCGTTAAAGAATCAGATAGAATTTCAACTGTTGTAGAGGGCCTTCGTAAGTCAAATATAGAAGTACATGAGTATAAAGATGGATATAAAATTATTGGTGGCGAATTAAAATCATCGGTAGTAGATAGTGATGGTGATCATAGAATAGCAATGAGTTTTATAATTGCTGGACTTAAGTGTGGGATGGAAGTGACAGATTTAGAATGTATTAATACGTCTTTTCCAAACTTTTTTGAATTACTTGAAAAAATTACAAAAGTTGAGAGATAATGAAAATAGAACTTGCTGAAAATTATGGTTTTTGTTTTGGTGTTAAACGCGCTATTAAAATAGCAGAGGAAAATACAAGCTCTGTAACATATGGACCATTAATTCATAATTCAAAAGAAATCGCGAGACTGGGTAAAGACTTTAAAGTAGGACTTAGTGAAGATTTTAAATCTTTTAAACCTGGTGAAAAAGTTATTATAAGAACACATGGAATAGTTAAAAACGAACTAGCCCAGCTTAACGCTTCAGGTGTTGACGTTGTTGACGCGACATGTCCCTATGTAACGAAGCCGCAGCAAATTTGTCAAGAGATGAGTGAGGCTGGATATGATGTTCTAATTTTTGGAGATGAACAGCATCCAGAAATAAAGGGTGTTAAATCTTATGCAACTCATGGTGCTAAAGTCGTTACTTCCGTAGAGGATGTAAAAAATATGAAATTTAAAGATAGCATCGCTTTAGTCGCTCAGACAACAAGAAAAGTCGAAGACTATATGAAAATTGCGAACTACCTTATTCCTAGATATAAAGAAGTAAGGGTCTTTAACACCATATGTAACGCAACCTTTGAAAACCAAGACGCAGTGGATGAGATCTCTAAAAAAGCTGATATTATGATTGTTATAGGCGGAAAGAATTCATCCAACACTAAAGAACTTTTTAGTATTGCTACAGATAACTGTCCTGACAGCTATCATATAGAAGATGAAACTGAGATTCTAACTACTTGGTTTGATAAAAAAGAATTTTGTGGAATCAGTGCTGGTGCTTCAACTCCTGATTGGATTATACAAAATGTTATAAAAAGCATAGAAAAAAGTGTTAGTAAAAACTAAATTAATTAACACTTTCCTTTTCTTTGCATAGTTCTTCCTTATTTTCATAGCTATATAATCATTATTTAGATATAATCACGACAATTTTTATGTAACAGAGGATAGATAATGGCGTTCGATAACGAATTATTAGATGAAGAGAATTTTGCAGCAATGTTTGCAGAAAGTGAAAAAAAGCAAGAAACAAGCCGTATAGTAGAAGGTGAGATTGTTGAGATCCAAGAGGATGAAAACAGAGCATTAGTTGGTGTTGGCGATAAGCTAGAAGGTATTATAAACCTTGATGAGATTCGTAATGAAGATGGCACGCTCAAGTTCGCTTGTGGTGATAAAATCAAAGTTATGCAAATGGGCTACTATAACGAGCGTCCTAAGATTTCTTATACAAAAGTTTTAGAGCAAGAAAAAACTATTGAGTTTATTGAAGCTAACAAAGACGATTTTGAAGAACTAATCATCGAAGGTATCATTACTAAGAAGAACCGTGGTGGTTATGTAGTTGAAGCTGATGATGTTTCTTTCTTTATGCCACGTTCACTTGCCGCGTTTAAAGAGACTGATGAAGTTGTTGGTCGTAAGATTAAAGCACAAGTTGTAAAGATAGACGCTGCTGAGAACTCTATTGTAGTTTCTCGTCGTAAACTTTTCAATGAAGAGCGCAAAAAGAAAAAAGAGATTATTGATCAACTTATGGCAGAAGACGTTGTTGTTGAAGGTAGTATCAAAAAAATCACTTCTTACGGTATGTTCGTAGATGTTGGTGGTGTTGATGGTTTAGTTCACTACAATGAAATTAGCTACAAAGGTCCAGTTAATCCTTCAAAACTTTATAAAGAGGGTGATGTAGTAACTGTTAAAGCAATTTCTTACGATAAAGATAAGCGTCATCTTTCTCTTTCTATTAAAGCTGTTATGTCTGATCCATGGGCTGAAGTTGAGTCTGAATTAGATGAAGGCGATACTATTACAGTAACTGTTTCAAATATTGAAGCTTATGGTGTATTTGTTGACCTTGGTAATGATATTGAAGGTTTCTTACATATTTCAGAAATTTCTTGGAACAAAAATGTTAAAAATCCTAATGATTATTTAACTGTTGGCGAAGAGATCGATGTTGAAGTTATTGAAATTAACTCAAAGACTCATAAACTACGTGTTTCTCTTAAGCGTCTTTTACCAAAACCATTTGATGAGTTCATGAAGAACTATAACGAAGGTGACATTGTTACTGGAACTATCACTTCACTTACTGATTTTGGTGCGTTTGTTCGTATTTCAGGTGTTGAAGGTCTTTTACATAACCAAGATATCTCATGGGATAAAAATACAAAAGCAAAAGAGACTTTAACGTCTGGTGATGAGATTGAAGTTAAAATTGCTAAAATCAATTCTGAAGATCAAAAAATATCTTTAAATCGTAAAACTCTTTTAGAGTCTCCGATAGATAAATTTGCAACAACAAATAAAGTGAACTCAATTGTTACTGGAACTATCCGTGATATTAAAGACTTTGGTGTTTTTGTATCTCTTGAAGATGGTGTTGACGCGCTTATCCGTGACGAAGACTTAGAACCACTTGTAAAAGAAGAGTTAGAAGCTGGACAAACTATAGAAGCGGCAATAGCGAATATTGATACAAAACGCGACCGTATACGTCTTTCTGTTAAAAAATTAGATTACATTAAAAATCAAGAAATGCTTGAAGAAATTAATGATAATGAGTCACACTCTTTAGGTGACTTAATAAAAGATAAATTTCAGTAAGCATTTCTAAAATGCAAAAGATTTTAAAATGGCTTACTCCACTAATCGCAGTTGGAGTAGCCATTTTTATTATCTTTTTTCTTATATCTATAAATTCCAAAGGGAAGTTTATAGATACTGAACCTCTGATTCTTGATAGTCAAGTTGTAATGCAAAAACCTGAAAAAGTCTGGTTAGAGCACTTTTCAAAATCAGAAAAACTCGGATATTCTTACCCGGTTAATGAAGTTTATGTCAAAGTAGACCTAAAAGAAAAAATAACTAAAACTATAACTTATAAGTTATATGCAAAGATTTTAGATCCCTATCAACTTTTTTGTCTGAAAGAGGAACTAAAAAATCATAAACTCATGTACCATCTTAAAAAAGAGAATACAAATGTAGTTTTATTTATTTATTCACAAGATGTTAATAAATTAAATAAATTAGTTAAAATACTAAAAGATTATAAAATTACGGCAAAAGTAATGTCGTATAAAGAGGAATATTAAATGAAAAAATATACTGTAGTTGTTTGTGACCATATCCACGAAGCTGGCCTTAAAATGCTTCAAGAAGATGAAAATATTAATTGTATATTAGCCGCGGATGAGCCTAAAGATAAACTTATTAAAGAGATTATTCCAAAAGCTGACGTAGCTATTACTCGAAGTTCAACAGATGTTGATGACTTCTTTTTAGAGAATGCTACAAACTTAAAAGCTGTTGTTCGTGCTGGTGTTGGTGTTGATAATGTTGATATTCCTGGGTGTTCTAAGCAAGGTATCATTGTTATGAATGTGCCAACTGCAAATACAATCGCAGCAGTTGAGCTTACTATGGCTCATATGCTTTCATGTATGAGAATGTTTCCATACTCTCATGACCACCTAAAAAACCAACGTATCTGGAAACGTGAGAAGTGGTATGGTTATGAAATGAAGGGTAAAAAGCTTGGTGTTATCGGTTTTGGTAATATTGGAAGTCGCGTAGCAAAACGCGCTCAAGCTTTTGAGATGGATATTGTTGCATACGATCCATATATCAACCCATCAAAGGTTACTGACCTTGATATGACTTATACTAAAAACTTTGAAGATATTTTAGCATGTGATATTATTACAATTCATACACCGAAAAATCAAGAGACTATTGGTATGATAGATGAAGCTGAATTTGCTAAAATGAAAGATGGCGTAGTTGTGATTAACTGTGCGCGTGGCGGTCTTTATAATGAAGAAGCACTTGTTAATAACTTAAAAAATGGAAAAATCCGTTTCGCAGGGATAGATGTATTTAACAAAGAGCCGGCTACAGATCATCCACTACTAGATCTTGATAATGTAACAGTATCTCCTCACTTAGGCGCTAATACATTTGAGTCTCAGTACAACATTGGAACGCAAGCTGCAAGTAATGCAATCGAAGCAGCAAAAGGAATTGCATATCCACATGCGATGAACTTACCAATAGATGAGTCAAAAATACCTTCTTTTGTAAAACCATTTTTAGAAATGGGACAAAAAATAGGATTTTTAGAATCTCAAATTAATAAAAACCAGATTATCTCTATAAAAGTTTCTGGTCACGGTGAAATAGCTCAATATGTTGAGTCTCTTTCTACTTTCGTAGCCGTTGGTGCAATGAGCCAAAATTCAGGAGACACTATAAACTATGTTAATGCAGAGTTTGTAGCAAAAGAAAAAGGTATAAATATTGAAGCAGAAGCATGTGCTGATTCATCAGTTTATAAGAACCTTATTACTATTAAACTAACTACGTCAGAGGGTACTACAAGTATTAGTGCTACTATCTTTGATGATAATGTACAGCGTTTAGTAAATATTGATGGTTTTGCCATTGATGTTGCTCTTCACGGTGGATTGGTTATGTTTAAAAACACAGATGTTCCAGGTGTGATAGGAAGTGTCGGTACGGTACTCGCAAATAATAATGTAAATATTTCAGACTTTTCACTTGCTAGAAATGATAATAAAGAAGCTTTAGCTGTCATCTTAGTAGATGATGTAGTTGGCGAAAAAGCACTTTCTGAGTTAGCTTCGCTTGACGCATGCATAAGTGTTAACTACGCTTGCGTTTAACAAACTTACTTTAGAGTATATATTTAACTATTTTTTGAGTATAATAGAAAATAGAATATTCTAAAGGAATTCCACAATGTCATCCACTAAAATATTAAGTTTTATTTTTTATATAAAAACCTTCTTCGCGGACAAAAAGACTCTATAGAAATGATTGTCGAAGAAAGACTACAAGTAAAGGGTAAAATATTGATATGCAGATGGTAGTAGACTCCCTAAGAGAAAAAGGTAAAATATATAAAAAAATGTTAGAAATATCACCTAAAGATTTAGGTATAAGAAATAAGATAAAAATTTATAATGCAAGAGATACGCATAATGTTTCTAGTGCTATTTTTGCGGTAAGTCAAAAGAGCCGTCTTCTTATGAAAGACGTTCATAAGTTTGAAGAAATATTTATGAAACTTACTCTTTTTTGTGAGCATAATTTTAAAAATAAAATAATTTTTATTGATGCTCCTTTATGTTCTAAAGCGGCAATCGCATTTAAAAAAGCAGGCTGGAAAATACATTAATGCTGTTGTGCGATATAGGCAATACTTCTTATCATTTTCTTGATGGAGAGAAAGATTATAAAAAAGATGTCAAAAGTTTTAATCCAGCATCACTTACTCAAGATATTTACTATATTTGTGTAAATGAAAAAATAAGTCAGACTCTTAAACCTTTGCAAAACTGGATTGACCTTGCTCAGTACGTTAACAAAGATAATTACTATGAGACTATGGGTATAGATAGAATTTTTGCACTTCAAGCTGTTAATAATGCCGTTGTAGTTGATGCTGGTAGTGCTATTACTGTTGATGTTATAAAGAAAGGTGTTTTTATGGGTGGATTTATCTATCCTGGTATAAACGCGATGAGTAAAACATATAAAGATATTTCACCCGCCTTAGAATATCCATTTAATTATGAGATAGACTTAAATAAACTCCCTAAAAACTCCCAAGATGCCATAAGTTATGGATATCTAAAAACATTGCATAGTGAAGTTATATCACATAAGCTACCTATTATTTTAACTGGTGGCGATGCCCTGCGACTTCAATCACTGTTTGAGGACTGTACCATTGATGAGGCTTTGATATTTAAGGGTATGAAAAACATTCTAATTAAACTTTGAGTTATATTTAGATAAAATGCGATAATTATAAAGATTACAAAGGGCTTATATGCTAACTGTTGCACTTCCAAAAGGTCGTATTGCTAAAGAAACACTAGAAATATTTGAAACTATTTTTGGTGATGGTTTTAAATTTGATGATAGAAAATTGATTTTAGAAACAGCAAACTTTCGTTTTTTACTTGTTCGCAACCAAGACGTTGCAACTTATGTTTTCCATCAAGCAGCTGATATTGGTGTGGTTGGACTTGATACGCTTGAAGAGCAGGGCTTAGACGTAGTGCGTTTACTAGATCTGCGTCGCGGTGTTTGTAAGGTTTCCATAGGAATGAAGGTTGGTGAAAAACTTGACCTAAGCAAACCAGAACTTAAAGTGGCTTCTAAGATGGTTAACATTGCTAAACGCTACTTTGAAGAACGCGCTGTAAGTGTAGAGATTATTAAACTTAATGGTTCTGTTGAACTAGCGCCTCTTATCGGTTTAGCTGATATGATAGTTGACGTGGTGGAAACTGGTACAACTATGAAACAAAATGGACTTGAAGTAGTTCAAGATATTATGACTAGTTCAACTTACCTTATAGCAAATAAAAATTCTTACATTGCAAAAAAAGATGAAGTTTTAAGTATTTATGAAAAGATCAACGAAGTTATAAAAGCAGAGAACAACTAAAAATATGACAAACTTAGACTTATATGCAAAAGCTGAACATCTCTTAGGTATAGAAGATGCAACAGAAGCTCTTTATGACCTTTATCGGTCTGAACTTGATGAGAAAGACGTAAAGACTCTTTTAGACGTGGGTTGCGGACGTGGTGGCTTTATGACTCGTATGAAGAGTGATGGAGTGAGCACAAAAGGAATTGACCTTAGTAGTCTGATGGTTGAAGAATGTACCAAAGCAGGTTTAGACGCGGAGCGTATAGATATAACTGAAGTCGAAGGTAAATTTGACGCAATAGTCAGTATCTTTGACGTTTTAAACTTCATGGATAAAACAGAGCTTATAAGATTTCTAAACGCAGTCGCAGATAAATTAGAAGACGACGGTGTATTTATTGCAGATATAAACACTCTTTATGGTTTTAGTGATGTTGCCGAAGGTACGATGTCAAATGACACTGAAAAAGAATTTTTGAGCGTTGACGCCAGTTTCGAAAATGATGAGCTTCATACAAAATTCACACTTTTTGAAAAACAAGAAGATGATGTTTATAAAAAATATCAAGATACGATCGTGCAATATTTTCATAAGATAAAAGTATTTCAAAATATAACGAGTTTGAAGTTAGTAGAGAAACAAACTTTCTCACTCTACGATACGGAAGATAAAACTCTACTAATCTTTAAGAAAAAGTAGAGTCACTCTAGTTAGTTTAAATTAGGTTCTGGAGTTGTCATGCTAGAAGCTGGTAACATAGGTAGGGTGATAACCCCTTTTCTTCCCTCTAAAGATTTTAAAAACTCCTCGATAGACTTTACTTGCTTATCTGTAAGCTTTGTTCCAAGTTGAATTCTAGCCATTTCTTTTATAGCCTCATCTAAACTTTTAATCATACCGTTATGAAAGTAAGGCGCGGTTTGCGTTATATTTCTAAGTAAAGGAACTTTGACCAAACCATACTTATCACCTTTAAAATCACCTACATGCATGTGTTTATAAGTTGCGGCTACGTTAAACGCATTCATCCCTCCACCTATACCAACGCCATTATGACAAGACGTACAACCAACTTCTATGAAAGTCTTTAGTCCATCTTTTTGTGCTGCGTTTAAGGCGTTTTCATCGCCATTCATGAAGTCATCAAACGCAGATGGCGTTACGAGAGTTCTTTCAAAAAGACCAATAGTGTCCGTTATCTTTTCAAAAGTAATTTTTACGTCTTTTCCATATGCGTTTTGAAACTCCGTTACATAAGAGGGCATAGAGTTTATAGTTGTGCTTACATGCTCTTTAGTGGCCGCCATTTCTGGACCAGCTTGGATGGGACCTTGTGCTTGAGTTTCTAAGTCTGGATCTCTTCCATCCCAAAATTGTCTAGCGTTAAAAACAGAGTTATAAACAGTTGGCGAATTTAAATGATGAGGGTTAACTGCCCACTTATGTCCAACCGCCGCTTCTAATCCATCATCACCACCTTCTCCAAGGTTATGACAAGAGTTACAGCTAATAAAACCACTCGTAGAGAGTCTTGGGTCAAAATAGAGCTTCTTTCCAAGACTTACTTTTTTGTCCGTTATATGATTATTTGGATTGTCTATAAGTTTTAAGAGCTCACTCTGTGAGTTTGGGATAGGTATTAAACCTGCTTTTGTCGCATCTTCAGATAAAGAAGAAGCCATAAGTAGTGATGTAGCTGAAAGTGTAAATAATAATGCTTTTATCATTCTATATATCCTGGTGTTTGTTTTTATATATATTATAAGATGAATAGACTAAGAAGAAGCTGTACCTAAGTCCAGTTTACATATCTGCAGCTTAATTGTACTTATGTTATAATCCTTATAAATACACACCATTGAAAAAGAAGTAGAAATTAATGCGTTCATCCGATGTAAATGAGATTTTAAACAACAAAGAAAAACTTTTAACACAGACATATTTTGAGCTGCAGAGGCATTTTGAAGAGAAATATGGTTCTGATACTGTCGTGTTTATGGAAATAGGAACTTTTTATGAAGTCTATGAAGTAAACAACGATGAAGAGCAAATAGGAAAAGCTAAAGAAATAGCAGAACTCCTTAACATTCAACTCACAAAAAAAAATAAATCAATAGTAGAAAACTCAGATAAAAATCCACTTTTAGCGGGTGTTCCAGCCGTCTCTTTTGAACGCTACTTAGGCCGTCTTATAAACGAGCAAAAATACACTATTATCGTAGTCAAACAAAAAGGAAATCCTCCTAAAATAAGTAGGTACATCGCTCAAATAGTTTCACCTGGAACAAATTTTGAGCATATTATAGATAATGATGATAACTATATTGTATCAATTGTAGTTGATAAGTATAAAAACATATATAGCGTTGGTTACTCTGCAATAGACGTAACAACGGGAAAAACATGGCTGTATGAAACGCACTCTACAAGCGAAGATCCCGCTTATGCACTTGATGAAGTTTTTAATCTTTTAAATGTTTATAAAACAAGTGAAATAGTCGTTACATTTTTAGATGGCATAGACGACCAGAGACATGTGATGTCGTACTTAGAAATTCCTGAGCATTATCACTACTCAGTAAACAACACTCGTCCTCGTATAGAGTTCCAAAACGAACTTTTTAAAGAAGTTTACCAAATCCAGTCTCTTCTCTCTCCCATAGAGCATCTTGACCTTGAACGTTCTCCTGCTATAACAGAGTCTTTAGCGATTCTTATAAACTTTGTTATAGAACATGATTATCACATAGTTCAAAAGATGTCACAACCACGTTTAATAGACAACAGACGTTTTATGTATCTCGGAAACAATGCGTTAGAGCAAATGGGAATCATTTCAAAAGATAAACGCGAGTTCACGCTTTTGAAGATGTTAGACAGAAGCGCTACGGCTATAGGACGGCGTTTACTCAAAGAGAGACTTTTAAATCCCATTATGGAAGAGGGTGAACTTAACCGTCGATATAACCTTATAGAGAGGGTTTCTTCTCATGTGCGTTATTTGGATGAAATGATGCGTGGCGTTTATGACTTAGAGCGACTTGCACGGCGTTTGAGACTCTCGCGTTTACACCCTTTTGAGATGAACCACATTTATGATTCGATGCAGAGCGTTAAAGAGTTAATGCTCTATGTAAAAAAGCACAAGATTCAGAAAACTCCTTTTCATGAGAGTGAAGTAGAAGAGTTTTTACGCGACATAAACAAGAGTGTTGACCTTGACGTATCACGACGTTTTACAAACGCGACCGTAGATGAGAACTTTTTGATGAAAGGTGTCGATGAGACTATAGACACTCTTGCAAAAGAAAATGCTGTAATGGTCATCGCGTTTGAAGACATCATGAAAAAGATAGAGGCACTTTTAGAATCTGTTAATGCTGGAAGTTCCAATAAACTTGTTAGTTTAGGACTTTTAGAAAAAGAGGGTTACTATATATCTTTGTCTAAAAATAGATTTTCATTGATAGAACTAGAATTTAAAAAAGACGAGTATTTCTTAGATTTTAATGTCAAAAAACTTACAAATTCAGTAAAAATCACCTCTGCGTTTACAGATGCCATTTCAGACAAAATCATGAAAAATAGACGTAAAATTGTGAGTTTAGTCAAAGATAGATATATGCAACTTCAATCGACTTATGAGCGTAGATACTCACTTCTTTTTGATAGAGTGATAGCTTATGTTTCCGACCTTGACGTTGGTGTGAGTTCTTCAAAAGTCGCACAGATGTATAAACACTCTCGTCCAATGATTGTGGAATCTCATAATGATGAAAATTTTATGCAAATCATGCAGCTGAGACATCCACTCATAGAGATTCAAGAACGCGGTGGAATCTATGTTCCAAATGACATAGTTATGGGAAATCGCGACAATATGGACCTTCCACATCCAGAGACTGTAATGCTCGAAGTGAGTGTGCATGATGGGCATGACATAAACGGAGTGTTACTCTACGGTATAAACTCTAGTGGAAAGTCTTCGTTGATGAAAAGCATAGGAATAGCCACGTTAATGGCTCAGTCAGGCTTCTTTGTCTCTGCCGCCGTTATGAAGTTTACTATTTTTGATTCACTTTTTACCCGTATAGTTTCTCGTGACAACCTTGCAAAAGGACTTTCCACCTTTGCGGTTGAGATGCTGGAGATGAAAAATATTTTTAACCGTTCTACCGTTCGTTCTCTTGTCCTAGGGGATGAGATAAGCCATGGAACAGAAACTCTTTCGGGCGTTGCCATCGTCGCTTCAGCGATTATGAAACTTGCGAAAACGCGATGTTTATTTCTTTTTGCAACGCACCTGCACCAGCTCTCAACTATGAAAGAGATAACGTCGCTTAACAACGTAGTGGATTTACACCTAAGCGTTGAGTATGATGAGACTAAAGATACGCTTGTTTTTAATCGTGTTTTACAAGAGGGTAGTGGAAGTAGTATATATGGTTTAGAATTTGCAAAATCATTGCATATGGATAGCGAATTTTTAGATACCGCAAATACAATTCGCAAGCGTTTATCAAATGACTTTGATGAG
>CAWUTM010000025.1:0-5272 GCA_963925755.1 uncultured Sulfurimonas sp.
TTTTCAAGTCCAAACTTAGAACTAATACCATCAAACTCAACATTGATAGTGTGACCCATAGGTGAAGCAGCACCATCATCATCTCTTAAATTAATTAAGTGACCATTTGTAGATGGGCGACGACCAATACTAAAAGTCCATGGAATATCAGTACCCGCAAATGTATCATTTTTATATAAGAAATAAGCAGAACGAACTCTAACTACATCATCATACGCATTTTCATTTGTTATCCAGTCAAATGTTTCCATTCCTGCGATATTTGAATTCCAACCACTTCTAGCACCAAATGCTTTATTATATGCTAATTGACCAGAAAAACTAAGGTTATCTGTAGCTTTCCAGTCCATGTTAATCCATAGTCTGTTTGTCATAAAAGCATCATTGCCTTGTGTTTCACCATTTGCCATTGTGTATTGCATATTGTCTAACGCAAATCTATAATCAACACCTAACTTTAACTTGTTACCATTGGTACGAATATTAAGCTGGTTAATAGTTTCTTCAGCTTCATCCAAACGCTCTTCAACAGTCATGTCGTCATCGCCAAATAAAGAGTCTTCATCATCAGACTTTTCGTTATCAGACTTTTCGTCATCAGATTCTTCGTCATCAGACTCATCATTTTTAGAATCTGAACTTTTCTCATCTTCATTATCAGTCTCAGATGCTTTAAGAGTAACTATTTCATCTTGCATTTTCTTCATCTTAAGTTCCATACCTTGAATGCGGTCAAACATGGACTGCGCACTTAAATTAGTGCTTAACATTGTGATCAATGCTAAAAGTAGTATTATGTATTTATTCATTTTTATCCCTTTTTTGAATATTATATGTTAGCACTATACATTATCTATTATAAAAGGACTTTTAAACGAGGGTTATTTTATAATAAATAGTTATAAGGTTACACTTTATCTATTGTTAAAGAATTGTTAAATGAGGGCAATTTAATAATAAAAAGCGATTAGGATACATTTTATGATAATTTAAATTATAATTGAGTATAATTCGCGGATTTTTCTTCTTTAAATGTAGAAGAAAACATTAAACAGGTATGTGTCAAAAGTTAGTGCAACTCTCTTTTTAGTGAGTCAATGTCCGACATTACCAAAGTCAACTAACAAAACTCTGGCTTGACATCAATAGATATGTCAGCCTTTAAGGATTACCCCATGGTAACTATGAAAGACCTTTTAGAATGTGGTGTACACTTTGGACACCAAACTCGTCGTTGGAATCCGAAAATGAAAAAATACATTTTTGGTGTTCGTAAGAATATTTATATAATTGACTTACAAAAGACTTTACGTTATTTCCGTAACACTTATACAATCGTTATGGACGCAGCTGCTGAAGGGCAAACTGTATTATTTGTTGGTACTAAGAAACAAGCTCGTAACTCTGTAAAGCAAGCTGCAATTGACTGTAACATGCCTTACGTAGATAACAGATGGTTAGGTGGTATGCTTACTAACTTCCCAACTATTCAAAAGTCTATCCGTAAACTAGACGTTATTTCTGAAATGCAAGAAAATGGTCAAATTGATCTTCTTACTAAGAAAGAAGCGTTAATGCTTTCTCGTCAAAAAGTTAAACTAGAAGCATATTTCGGTGGTATCCGTAATATGAAAAAACTTCCAGATATGCTTTTTGTTGTAGATGCAGTTAAAGAGCACATCGCTGTTTTAGAAGCAAGATGTCTTGGTATTCCAGTTGTGGCACCACTTGACACTAACTGTGATCCAGATTTAATCACTTACCCAATTCCTGGTAATGATGATGCAATCCGTTCAATTCAACTTTTTTGTCGTGAAATGACTGCTGCAATCAACGAAGGTAAAGCTCTTAGAGATGCACCTGCTGAAGAAGAGCAAGTTGAAGAAGAAGTAGCAACTGAGGCTCCTGTAGCTGAAGCGGCAAAAACAGAGGAAGCATAATAATGGCAGCTATTACAGCAGCAATGGTAAAAGAGCTACGCTCTGCTACTGATGCTCCTATGATGGATTGTAAAAAAGTTCTTGTTGAAGCTGATGGAGACATGGCTAAGGCAACTGAACTTTTAAAAGCTCGTGGTATCGCTAAAGCGGCTAAAAAAGCTGATAGAGTTGCTGCTGAAGGTCTTGCTGGAATCGTTATTGCACGAGATTTTTCTAAGGCTACGGTTATAGAGATCAACTCTGAAACTGACTTTGTTGCGCAAAATGAAGGTTTTCAAAATCTTGTAAAAGACTCTGCAAAAGAAGTTTATAATAACAATCCTGCTGATGTAGCTGCGTTTAACGCATCTGCGTTTGGTGAAACTTTTCAAGCTGCAGTTATTAAGATTGGTGAGAAAATCGAAGTTCGCCGTTTTGCTACTTTAGAAGCAGATGCGACTACTGCTTTAAATGGTTATATTCACTCAAACTCTCGTATAGCGGTTATTGTTACTGCTAAATGTGATAGTGAAAAAACTGCGCAAGGTATGAGAGCAACTCTTAAACAAGTTGCTATGCATGCATCTGCAATGAAACCAACTACTCTTTCATATAAAGATTTTGATGCTGCTTACGTTGCATCTGAAACTGTTGGAAGAATAGAAGTTATCAAAAAAGAGAACGAAGAATTAGCTCGTCTTAAGAAGCCTCTTAAAAATGTACCAACATACATTTCTATGAGTCAATTAACTGATGATGTTTTAGCTCAAGCTGAAGCTGATATCAAAGCTGATTTAGCTGCTCAAGGTAAACCTGAAAAAATCTGGGACAAAATCGTTCCTGGTTCTTTAGCTCGTTTTATCGCTGACAACACTACTCTTGACAAAGAGCAAGCTCTTCTTGATCAAAACTATGTTTTAGATGAGAAGTTAACAGTAGCACAAGCTATTGATAAAGCGGCTAAAGCTCTTGGTGGAACTGCTGAGATTACTGAATTTGTTCGCCTTGAAGTAGGTGAAGGAATTGAAAAAGCTGAAGATGATTTTGCTGCGGAAGTTGCTGCACAAATGAGTTAATCCTTAGGATTAACATTCTCTCTTTTTATTAAAAGGCTAGGACTTAGGTCTTAGCCTTTTTTTTTGCCAAATTTTTAGTAAGACTTGCTATAATCATCCTTATGAATTTACTATCCGCACAAAATATATCACATACGTTTGAATATGAACTTTTTTCTGATGTCTCATTAGATCTAAACGAACAAGAGTCTATAGCTATTATAGGAATGAGTGGTAGTGGAAAGTCCACACTCCTTCACATACTTTCTACACTTCTAACACAAGAACATGGAACAGTTTCCCTTTTTAGTGAAGATATTCAAAGTATGAATAAAAAGAAACTTACTCAGATTAAACGTCATGACCTAGGACTTATTTTTCAATCGCATTATCTTTTTAATGGTTTTAGTGCTTATGAAAACTTGGAAGTAGCGGAAATACTTTCGGGGGTTAGCATAGAGAAAGAACTTTTAAATAGACTACAGATTACGGATGTAATAGAGCAAAAGGTTACAGAACTTTCTGGTGGACAGCAGCAACGTGTTTCTATAGCAAGGGTACTTACTAAAAAACCTCGAATTATATTTGCTGATGAACCAACAGGAAATTTAGATAAAAAGACGGCAGATGAAGTCATGAAACTTTTCTTCCAATACTGCAAAGACAACAATGCGGGAATGATACTTGTAACGCATGATGATGAACTCGCGCATAAATGTGACAAAGTTTTTAAACTAGAAAATAAAAAACTTCAACAGATCAAATAACAAAGGTAGTTTAGGTGGAATGGGCACAGGTTTTTAACGAAACTTTTATTGTAGGTTTTATACTTCTTTTTTTTCGTTTCGCTGCTCTTTTTATGGCTGTTCCTATTTTCTCACATAAAAATATTCCAATGAATATTAAAGCTTCAATGGCATTCTTTTTTACGATTGTATTCTACTCATCAATGCCAAATACCCAAATATCTATAGATGTGCCAACAGTATTTTTAGCTATTTTAAGCGAGTTGATGTTAGGTCTTGTTGTTGGGGTTGTTCTTCTTATCGCATATAATGTTATCACTTATGCCGGGGGTATTATATCTTTTATGATGGGGTTTTCAATGGCGAGTGCCATAGATCCACAGACCGGTGTATCTATGCCAATTATCTCACAGTTTCTATCGCTAATGGGCTTAATGGTACTACTCTCTTTAGACCTACACCATTGGATGTTACTTTTTGTGGACAACTCTTTAAAAACTGTACCTCTAGGTGGATTTTTACTGACAGAAGATATTTTCAACTATGTAATCAAGGCAACTTCGAACATGTTTATTGTCGGTTTTATGATAGCTTTCCCAATTATAGCTCTCTCTTGGCTCGCTGATGTTATATTTGGAATGCTGATGAAAACAATGCCTCAATTTAATTTACTTGTTATAGGGTTTCCCATTAAAATCATGGTTGCTTTTGTTGTTTTAATCGCTACTTTTACATCAACTATGCTTATTTTAAAAAACGAGATGCTCGAGGCATTTAATGTGTTAGAGATGTTTTTTTAATTTTATTTGGATACAATAATAAACATATAAATTTTAAAAGAAACTACTTAAGTTCAAGGAATCTACGTGAAAATATTACTTTTAAATGATAATCCAGTTGTTAATAAACTGGTTACACTTAGTGCACAAAAAACATCAGATGACTTAGAAATTGTAAGTTCTATTGATAGTGTCGCATCATCCGTATATGACTTAATAGTTGTTGATGATACACTCTATACTGATGGTTTACTTGATGAAATTAAAAATAAAATCAAATTTACAAAATCTTTATATATATGTGCAAGAGGTACTGATAAAGTAGATGCTTTTACAAACATACTAAGTAAACCTTTTTTACCTACGGAATTAGTGGAAATATTTGCAACTCTTGGAAAAGAATCTAAAAATATAACTCTGGATGATACTGCAGAGGAGATTGTACCTGAAGCTGAACTTGAAGATTTTGAAGAACTAGAAGAACTAGCTGATATAGATAAGGATTCAAGTAAGAGAATTTTAGATGATGAAGAGGCACAAAAAGTAAAGGATCTGTTAGATGAAACAGATGAGCAAGAAGAACTAGCACTAGAACTTGATGACATAAATTTTGAAGATGACGATCTAGATCTAGAAGAAGATGATCTTGACCTAGACGACCTTGAACTAGACGAAGAGTTAGCACTAGACCTAGAAGAAGAACCTGAAGAAGTGCAGGAAGAAGAGGAAGAGAAGTTAGACCTAGACGATTTAGATCTAGAAGAAGAAGATGA
>CAWUTM010000026.1:0-5375 GCA_963925755.1 uncultured Sulfurimonas sp.
CGTGATATCGACTCACTCAAGCCTCATGTAAAAAAAGCCTTTGAAACTCTTAAGACACAGTATGACTGCATAGTCGCCGAAGGTGCTGGTAGTCCCGTTGAGCTTAACCTCATGGACAAAGACCTCTCCAACATCTACGTAGCGGAGGAGTTTAACACTAAAATAGTTTTAGTGGCGGACATTCAACGCGGTGGTGTTTTCGCTTCCATCTATGGCGTTTACAATCTACTTCCAAAGAAACTAAGAAAGAACGTCATTGGAGTCATCGTAAACAAGTTTCAAGGCGATATGTCCCTCTTTGACGAGGGGGTTAAAATCATAGAAAAAAAGTTTAAAATTCCTGTTCTTGGGGTTGTGCCTTTTAAGCCTTTTAATCTAGGTTTCGAAGATAGCGAGTCCATCATGAACTATACTCAAGACACCTCAAAGTCCATCATAAATGTGGGTGTGGTAAAACTTCCTCACATTAGTAACTTTACCGATTTTGAACCTTTGGTGGTCGATGATGAGATAGCACTCTCCTTTGTCTCAAACGCGAACGAACTCAAGAACTGCGACCTTGTGATTCTTCCTGGAAGTAAACGAGTCATCGACGATCTGGCATGGTTAAGAAAGAGAGGGTTTGAGGGAATTTTAAGCTCCAAAGAGACAAACATCGTGGCCATTTGTGGTGGTTATGAGATGATGTTTGAGAACATATTAGACCCTCACAAAATAGAGTCAGAATATAAGAGAGTAAAAGCTTTTGGAGTACTTAAAGGCGATGTAACTTTTAAAAAAGAGAAAATCGTAAAAAAAGGGACTTATGACATCTTTAAAACACAAGTTGATGGATATGAAGTCCATAATGGTGTAAGCGATAAAATAGCCAAAAAAAAGAACAATCTATATGGCACTTTTGTTCATGGACTTTTTGACAGTGACGAGTTTAGATACAAAATATTTGCTAAACTCAACAAAAAGTATAAGGGTTATAACTTCAAAAAGTACAAAGCCAAGGCCATCAAGAACTTCGCTTCACACATCCAAAGTCATGTTGACATTGACGCGATAGAGAAAGAACTGAATGATTAATCTCACTGTCGCAATTCTTGCTTATATGATAGACAAAATATTTGGAGAGTTTAGATTTATAAAACACCCAATTATTATCATTGGAGAGTTAATCACATATTTCCAAAAGAAGTATTATGCAGATAGCATTTTAAGAGGTTTCTTTCTTGTTCTCTTCGTTATAGCTAGCGTTAGTTTTGTTAGTGCTACGCTCACTATGCTTCTGGAGGCTCTACCCGTTTTTATAAATATCATCCTCACATCCGCAATAGCTTCCATATTTATCGCTCATAAGATGTTGCGAGATTCTGTAATGGCGGTGGTAACAGCAGAGGACAAACGCCAAGCCATATCTATGTTAGTTAGTAGAGACACGAAAGATATGAGCGATAGCGATGTTTACAAAGCCGCTATAGAAACTTATGCCGAAAACCTTAGCGATGGCGTTGTCGCTCCGCTATTTTATCTCCTCCTCTTTGGACTTCCCGGCATTATAATTTATAAAGCGGTAAACACTATGGATTCCATGGTTGGATACAGAAATGAAGCTTACGAGAACTATGGAAAAACTGCAGCTATTCTCGATGATATTCTCAACTACATTCCCTCGCGTTTGACTGCCGTTCTCATAATGATTTTGGCAAAACAAAAAAACATTTTCGCTTTTTACGAAGATGGAGAAAAACACGACTCACCAAACGCGGGACACCCCATAACTGCTATGGCTTTGGCTCTGGATTTGAAACTTGGCGGAGACACTTCGTACTTTGGAAAGATAAAAAAGAAGGCTTATTTTGGAAAAGGCAGAAAAGAGATACGAGCGCAAGATGTTCAAGACGCGATAAATTTAGGTAAAATTTCACTATAGGAATAACATGACAAGAATTAAAATTCAGTACAGTGAGGCACTAAATGCCGAATCTTAAAACATACAATATATTTACAAATGAAATAGACTCTCTTCCAGCTGGAAAAGCAGACTTTCTTCTAGCGGCGAGCGTTACCAAAACTTGTGAGATAGAGGGAATAACGCAGGCGGGAATTCCCGGTAAAATCCCGCTCACACCTACTCTCGACGCAGAATTTATAACAACTCAAAAACTCTTTTCCATGCCAGAATTAGCAGAGACTCCAAGTGGCGTTCCTACACCAGCGCTGATCACTAGGGCGGTACAAAACTTGAACCCGTTTAGCGCTATTGAGATTTTAAACTTGGGACTTGTTGTTAAACCTGAGCAAACACAACTTCATAACTTTGACATATCTCCATCAAACTCAATCATTCAAGGGGCAAACATAAACGCCAAAGAGATTTTTAGAAAGGGAATGACCTTTGGCAAAGAGTACGAACTCAAAGGCTCATACCTCATACTAGGCGAATCAACTCCAAGTGGAACGACTACTGCAACGGCTTCGGCTCTCGCTCTTGGGTATGATTGTGCAAACGACTTCTCTTCAAGTTTTTTAGACTCTCCTGACTCCATTAAAAGTGCCACTGTAAACGCGGCGCTTTCTCTAATCAATAATGACATGGACAACTTTGAGAAGCTCTCTTTAGTCAGCGATAACATGCTGATATTTTGCGCTGGTTTCTTACTTGAGGCATCTCGTAGATTTCATGTTGTTTTAGCTGGTGGAACGCAGATGGCGGCTTGTCTGCTTATAGCTGATTCACTCAGAGAAGACGTTTTAATGCGTCTAAAATCTGAGAATATCACACTTGCAACAACAGGATGGGTGGCAAACGATGAGAATTCAGACATAAAACACATACTCTCACTCCTAAGCTACACGCCTCATGCCATTTACACAGACTTTAGTTTCGCAAACGCGGAGATTCCAGTTTTAAAAAAGTATGATGATGGCGAGGCCAAAGAGGGTGTAGGTGCGGGAGCATGTTTCGCGTATGCTAACGCTAACGCTCTGACGAATGAACAAGTTCTTCGTGAGATAGAACTTATCATGTATACAATGTAAGGCAAGATTATGAAGGCTCTTTTCATAGGCGGGATTAAAAGCGGTAAAAGTTTTTTAGCAGAGAAATATGCGATGAAACATGCAAAGAAAAAGCCTATATACCTTGCCACAACGGAGTTCATAGATTCGGAGATGAATGAGCGCATAGAGGCTCACAAAAAACAACGCCTAGACAATTTTATAACCTTGGAAGAACCGCTAAAACTAAGCGATACAATCTCTAATGCCAATGACATTGTGCTAGTAGAGTGTGTCAGTATCTGGATTAACAATATGCTCTATCATGGAAAAAACTTTGAGAATGTGAAAAAAGAGATTGAGCTTGCTTTAGAACAAGAAAAAGACATGGTTTTTGTTTTAAATGATGTTGGAAGTGGCATAATTCCAGAGAATAAATTGGCAAGAGAGTTTATAGACATAAGCGGGAAAATATCTCAAATAATTGCAAGAGAGTCCGATGAAGTCTTTCATGTCATTGCAGGCATAGGGACGAAAATAAAATGAAACTACTCAAAGGTTTTGCCTTAGCGTTTAACATGCTAAGTATCATTCCATTTTTCAAGGTGCACGATTTTTTCAAAGGTATTAACGGCTACTCCGCTATGTTTTATCCTCTCGTCGGATTTATTTTAGGTTCTATTCTTTGGGCTACTCAGTATCTACTTCAAGACTATGTTCCATCCACTCATCTAGCAGTCATCATCTTTGCTCTTTGGATTTTAATAACGGGAGCACTTCATCTTGACGGTTTTAGTGATAGCATAGATGGACTTTTTGTCAGCAAAGACAAAGCGCTTGAAGTCATGAAGGATTCTCATGTTGGAGGGATGGGCATGAGTTTTACCTTTGTCTTTTTAATACTTAAACTCTCATCTGTCATACATTTTGAAGCTTATTTCCTTCTCCCACTCGTCTTGATGTTCTCGCGTTTAAACGCGGTGATGGCTATCTACTTTTACAACTATGTTAGTTCGGGAGTGGGTGCGCTTATAAAAGAAGAGCTTTCAGTGAAACATCTACTTTTTGCGATGCTCTCTTCGTTAGCCCTAGCCTACTATTTTTCATTTTTGTCTGCATTTATAGTCTCTCTTTTTACACTGCTGGTCATAGGAAGATTTTTCACTAAAAGACTCGGTGGACTCACTGGCGACATCTATGGATTTATCATAGAAGTGAGCGAATTGGCATTGCTTAACTATCTCATTATCGTCAACTTTTCATGAGAGTAACTCTCGTTCGTCATGCCGAAGTTATAGAGGAGTATCAAGGAAGGTACAATGGTCACCTAGATATAGAACTCTCTTTAAATGGAAAACTTCAAGCCAAGGAAGTGGCGAAAAAACTCGAAGACATAGAGTTTGACAAAGTCTACTGCTCGGATTTGATTCGGGCAAGACAGACCTTAGCCGCGTTTAACCTACAAACAAACATCATTTTTACTGACAGGCTTCGTGAAAAATCTTGGGGAATACACGAGGGTAAAAGTTTTGAGGAGATAGAAGCCCTAGGGATAAAGTACGAAAACTTCGAACAGTGGATAAACGCGCTTGATGGTGAAAATACACAAGAGTATGTTATCAAGTTAAAAGAGTATTTTTATGAAACGATTTTTAAAGAAGACGCAAGCAATATCTTAATCGTAACACACTCAGGAGTCATTAAAACTCTCTTGCATCTTACACAAAATATCTTACTTGAAGAAGCTTTTAGCACTCCATTACCTTACTCTTCATACATTACTTTAGATACAATGTCGTTATGAAAAACATTGAATTAACTAAAGAGAATGAAGAAAATATAGAAGCCTTTAAAACTCTCCTAAAAAAAGATGAAAAAACGATGATTAACGAAGCGCTTGAGCTTTATTTTTCAGAAGAGTCGGAAAAACTTCAAGATGAAAACGGTTCGCAAACAAATCTTAGCTACAACGAATTTTGGGATGATTTAGACATTTAAATAAATGGTATAAAAAAGTAGAGTAACTTTATAAGTCACACTATCTTCAAGAATGTCGTCTTCCTCGTCCATGCGTATAGTTCTTTCTAAAACAGTTCTGACAAATCGCATACTTGGTGTTTAACGGCAAGGGCGCTTTACAGAGTTTACACATCTGTGAAAGCTGCGCTTGATGCAGTGTTCTTTCTATGTATTTGTTTAAAATACTTCTATATTCTCTCGCTTTTTGCTCATCAACAAAGTTCTCGCCAAACCTATAAGTAAGCCATAGGTATAAAGATATCTCTTTTACCATGTCCTCAGCCTTTAAGAGTTCATCCGTAGTTCTTGCGTGATCACTGTTTAATATGGGAGGAACGTAGTAAACATTCTCTTGCTTTTGTAGCGCA
>CAWUTM010000027.1:0-15084 GCA_963925755.1 uncultured Sulfurimonas sp.
TTGTTTGTTAGGAGTTGTATTTTTTTGATACCAAAATCTTCTAAGATAAAGTTTACAACTTCATAGGTACGTTCATCCGCTTGGAAGCCAAGTTGATGGTTCGCCTCTATAGTATTGAAACCTTTGTCTTGAAGCGCATAAGCGTTTATCTTGTTTAAAAGACCAATGTTTCGTCCTTCTTGTCTAAGATAGATGACCATACCACCTTCTTTAGCAACAAGCTCAAGAGCATACTCTAGCTGCTCACGACAGTCACACTTTAAACTTCCTATGGCATCACCCGTTAAACACTCTGAGTGAACTCTTACAATAGGTGTCTCGTGCAACTCTTTTGCATAGATAACTAGGTGTTCTTTTTCACCCTCTTTATATGCTTTTACATTAAAGAGACCGAACTTTGATGGTAAATTTGCTACTTCTGATATTTCTATATTCATTAATTTAATCTTTAAATGGGTAAAATGTTTTCTTAAAAAAATTATTATAGCAAAAAAAAGGTTCAAGAATGTTTCAAAGATTTCGTCGTACTCGTTTAAACAAGCATCTTCGTTCGCTAGTAAGAGAGACAAACGTAAGTGTTGAAGACTTTATATATCCACTTTTCATCAAAAGTGGGAAGGGCATAAAAAAAGAAGTTGCTTCAATGCCTGGCGTTTTTCAGATGAGTATTGATGAAATTATCAAAGAGTGTTCAGAGCTAAAAAAACTTGGAATCTTCTCAATAATCCTTTTTGGAATTCCTGACACTAAAGATTCTATAGGAAGCGATAGCCTGTGTGAGCATGGAATTATCGCTTCGAGTATTCGTGCTATAAAAGAAGTTCATCCAGATATATTTATAGTAACTGACCTCTGTTTTTGTGAGTATACAGATCACGGTCACTGTGGAATCATAGATGACAAAAACGAGACGGTAGACAACGATGCGACTTTAGAGATTTCAGGTCAGCAAGCAGTTATTCATGCAAAAGCTGGAGCAGACATGATAGCGCCATCTGGTATGATGGACGGTATCATAGAAACACTGCGTTTAGCTCTTGATGAGGCAGGCTTTAAAAACCTTCCAATCATGTCATACTCTACAAAATTTGCTTCAGGGTATTATGGACCATTTCGTGATGTAGCAGAGTCTACTCCAAGTTTTGGAGACCGTTCTTCATACCAAATGGACCCAGCAAATCGCCGTGAAGCGATAGCGGAGTCTGTGAGTGATGAATGCCAAGGAGCTGATATACTTATGGTAAAACCAGCACTTGCTTACTTAGACTTAGTGCGTGAGATAAAAGATGCGACTTCACTTCCCCTGGCTGTATATAATGTAAGTGGTGAATATGCGATGCTAAAAATGGCAGGACAAAATAACCTTATAGATTATGACCGAGTGGTTATGGAGACAATGGTAGCGTTTAAGCGTGCTGGTGCTAATATTATTATTTCATACCATGCAAAAGAGGTAGCAGCAATGCTACAAAAATAGGAAAGAAACATGAGACATTTTTTAACATTGAAAGATTTTACAAAAGAAGAGATTTTAGAGATTATAAATATTGGTTTAGAAATCAAAAATGATTTAAAAGCTGGTGTGTATAAAGAACCATTAAAAAAACAGACCTTAGCTATGATATTTGAAAAGAGTTCTACTCGAACTCGCGTTAGTTTTGAGACAGGTATGTACCAACTTGGTGGTCATGCACTCTTTCTTTCTAACCGTGACATACATTTAGGTCGTGGCGAACCTGTAAAAGATACGGCTCGCGTTATATCTAGCATGTGTGATATGGTTATGATAAGAACTTTTGCTCATAGCATGATAGAAGAGTTCGCTTCTTACTCAAAAGTACCTGTTATAAATGGACTTACAGATTCTTACCATCCAGTACAGTTGCTTGCTGATTATATGACGATGGTAGAGTATGGTGTTAATGAAAACGCAGTGGTTGCATACATAGGTGATGGTAATAACATGACACACTCATGGTTAATGCTCGCTGCAAAAATAGGTTTTGAACTTCGTATAGCAACACCTAAAGGCTATGAAGTTGACAATGACGTTTTACAAGACGCTATCAACTTTGCAAAGAAGAGTGGGGCAAAGATATCTGTGTCAAATGATCCAATGGAAGCACTCAGAGACGCAACTATAGTAACTACTGACACTTGGGCTTCAATGGGTCAAGAAGATGAGAAAGCCCAAAGAGTGAAAGCTTTTGATGGTTATATGGTAGATGGTTTAAAAATGTGTTTAGCGAAAAAAGATGCAAAATTTTTACACTGTTTACCAGCTTATCGTGGACAAGAAGTTTCAGAAGAGATTATGGACGCGCATGCAGACATCATTTTTGATGAAGCAGAAAATAGACTTCACGCTCAAAAAGGTCTTATGGTTTGGTTAGATAGACAAAGATAGTTTTCTTTAACGGTCCCTTGAATAGTGGCAATAAGTTACCATAAGGCTACTTATTACTACTATACTTTATTTACTAATTTTTACTAAATCGCCTTCAACACTATAGCAAGAATCATTGTAGATAAATAATGTTGTTGTGTCTGCTGTTATTCTTACATTTACTAACATATCGCCATCTATTTCTTTTCCAAATATTGATGATTGACCATCTCTTATTGCATTGTCAGTAGCTCTTTGCAGTAGGTCATCTTGCTGACTTAATGGAATAAAACCTAATAAATTTCTTGCACAGGCACTACCTGAAACTCTAACTTTGTTTTCTGTTGCATAATCAAGATGTCTAACATTATGGGAACTTGCAACTGTAAATTGTCCTAAGCTATGTTGACAACCAGTAAAATTAATAGAAATGACAACTCCAAGGACTAATAAAATCATATTTTTCATATAACTTCCTAAAATTAAATTTACCCATTTATATTATAAATAGATATATTCAAATTTCCAGATAATTTGGCTACTTGAATATATCTATTGATCCAACTAATAAGAGATGAATAATCTCTTGTTATTTAACTACTATACTTAATTATTAAATGTTTCTATTACCTGTTTTATGCAATTTTTAGGACAAAGTGTTGATGTGGATAATTAGATACTCTTTAGTATCTTATCCCTGTTGCAGTTCTTATCTTTTCCATCATCGGTGCGGCGATATCACTCGCTTTTTTTGCTCCCGCGTTTAAAATCTCTCTTACTTCATTTTGATTTGACATATAGTAGTCGCGTTTTTCACGGTACTCTTTAAAGTACTCCCACATAACTTCTCCAAGATAAACTTTGAAGTGTCCATGACCTTCTCCCCCTTGCGTATATCTATTTTCAAGAGCTTTGAGGTTTTCGCCTTCTAGGAAAAGTTTTGCCATGTTATAAACGTTACAAGTAGCAAACTCTTTTGGGTCTTCCATCGCTACATTTTCAGTCACGATTTTTTTGATGGTTTTGAGTTGCTTTTTTTCTTCACCAAAGATATTTACCGTATTTCCATAACTTTTTGACATTTTCTGTCCATCAGTTCCAGGAACAGTTTGAACCTCTTCTTGAACTTGAAATTCAGGAATTGTTAAAATGTCTCCATATTGATTGTTAAATTTAGTAGCGATGTCACGTGCTATTTCAACATGTTGGATTTGGTCTTTACCAACAGGAACAATGTCTGGAGAGTAAAGTAGTATGTCCGCCGCCATTAAGACAGGGTAAGAAAACAAAGAATGGTTTGCGGCAATTCCTTTAGCAGTTTTATCTTTGTAACTATGAGCACGTTCTAGTAGCCCCATAGGAGTAAATGAAGAGAGTATCCAGTAGAGTTCTAGCACTTCTTTTGCATCAGACTGTACCCAAAAAGTCGATTTGTCCGGGTTTATACCTAAAGATAAAAAATCAGTCGCTGTTTGCATGGTTAAGTTTGCAAGAGTTTCACCGCCATTTCCACTACTCATTGCATGATAATTGGCTATAAACGCGAAAGTGTCATTGTCCTTTTGAGCATCGACCATCTGCTTTATAGAACCAAAGTAGTTTCCAATGTGTAAGTCGCCTGAGGGCTGAATACCTGTTAATACTCTCATAATTACAAATCCTAAATTTTTTATGATAATTATACCTATTTCAGCTTTATTTTGTTATTATATAGATACTTCAGAATAAAGGATTTATTATGAACTTACAAATTAGAGCAAAAGACATAACGCTAACTGATGCGACGAGATCTCATATCGAAGGTGCTGTTGAAGCATTTACAAAATATTCATTAGATATTACAACTATTAACTGTGTTGTTACCGCTGAAAAAAAAGGTGTAAATGTTGAGTTTGATATTCATATCGCTCACTCGCAACCAGTTGTTATTAACCAAAAAGATGACTCTTTAGATGCTGCTATAGATTTGGCAATTGAAAAAGGAAACAAAGCACTTCGTCGATTACATGATAAAGTTGTTTCTCATAAAGCGGGTTCTGTCAAAGACCTAGAAACATTAGACGCATAAATTTATATGTCCTTTTTTGGACATATAATCTCTTCTCGTAACTTAAGGAAATCCACTTGAAACTTTTTTTATCATTATTTTTCTTTTTATCCATTATCCTGCATGCAGGTGATAATATAGAAAAACAGTACTCTGCTCGTGCTTTTTGGGGAGCCTCGTCAGCTAGTGACTTTGACCAACTCTATACCTTTACAGGATTAAATACTAGCTCTTTTAAAACTAATGTTTATGGAATAGATGGAGGGTATAAAGTATTTGAAGATATATTTGATTTGCCTTTTGATATCTATGTAAAAGGTGGGATCAGTTACTTTGATGAAAATTATCATCAAAGTGATTTTTTAGAAGTTGCCACATGTATAAAACTTGTATATAAACTCAATTTATTTGATAATCAGTTTCGGATTGGATTTGGAGAAGGTATTTCTTGGGCAGGGAGAGTTCCTTGGGTAGAAGCACAAGAGGCAATAGTAGAAAACGATAAGCAGTCAACCTTTCTTAACTACTTAGAATTTTCATATGATTTTGATATTGGTAAACTTATTCGCGTTAAAAGTATGGAAGATGTATTTTTAGGTTACTTGATTAAGCATCGTTCAGGATTTCATGGTCTTTATGGCGGTGTAGCAGATGGTGGTTCGAACTACAATTCTATATATATAGAAAAAAACTTTTAAGGAATTATATTGAAAATATTTTTATTACTTTTACTGGTGTTAAACCTTATTGCTGAAGAAGATTACTCTTTACGCATTGCAGCTGGAACAGTGACTGCAAGCACATTAGGTGAGGTGGTTTTTGGAGATGTTAAAGCGCATGAGTACAACTTTACAGTTGTTGGTCTAGATGGAGGGTATCTACTTACAGATAAGCTATTTGATTCGCCAGTTGACTTGTATCTAAGAGGTGGTATATCACAGTTTGATGATAGTGCTTATACTCGAAATGATAAGGTTTATGAAGCCACACTTTATGTAAAGCTTTTTTATAATCTTGACTTCCTAAGTAATAGAGTAAGATTTGGCCTTGGAGATGGCGTATCATATACTAGCGACATCTTGTCAGTTGAATATTTAGAGGATCCAGAGGCGAATAAGTCTTATTTTTTAAATTATATCGATTTAAGTATAGATTTTGATTTAGGTAAATTAGTTCATTATAAACCAATGCATGGAGCATATATAGGTTGGGCGCTTAAACATCGTTCAGGTGTATTTGGACTTATCAATGGTGTAACTAAAGGTGGCTCTAACTATAACACTATTTATTTAGAAAAAAACTTTTAAGGAGTTTATGTAATGTATGAGTGGATACTATGGTTTCATGTTATTTCGTTTATATCTTGGTTTGCAGTCTTGTTTTACCTACCGCGTTTATTTGTGTATCATGCTGAAAACATCGAAAATAAAGGTTTCGTAGAAGTAGTTAAAGTACAAGAGATGAAGCTTTACAAGTACATCGGTGTGCCCTCTATGTGGGCGAGTGTAGTGAGTGGATTAGCTTTGGCTTATATGTATGGTTTTACTGGAAACGGATGGATACACGCAAAGATAACTTTTGTGCTTCTTTTGATGGTATATTTTTTCTCTATGAATAAGTATAGAAAAGAGTTCTTAGAAGATAGATGTATTAAAAGCGGTAAATTTTTTAGAATGTATAATGAAGTTCCGACTATTTTAATGATTATTATAGTCGCGATGGTTGTTTTTAAACCCTTTAGCGCATAAACACTAAAGAGAGGTTCTCTTATTTCTCTCCGCGTTTCTTCGCTTTAAACAGAACTGGCGTTCCTGTAAAGTTAAATGCTTCGCGCATTTTGTTTGTAAGGTAACGTCTATACGTAAAGTGAAGACCACTTGGTTTATTCATAACTATGGCTATTTTTGGTGGTCGCGTTTCATACTGCGTTCCGTAGTAAATACGAATAACCTGTCCGCTTACACTTGGAAGCGTATGGCGACGAAGTGCTTTTTCGATGACTTCATTTATCTTACTTGTTGGAATTCTTTGTGAGTAGTTCTCAGTGATTTCTAGTATCATGTCATGAAGTTTGTCAACTCTTAGATGTGATTTTGCTGAGAGTGTTAAAATAGGTGCATAAGCTAAAAATTTAAATCTATCACGAACCTCTTTAATGATTTTATCATGCTCGTCGCGTTTAGAAATATCCCACTTGTTTAAAACGATGATACAAGAGAGTCTGTTACTATCAACAAGTCCTGCAATCTTTTCATCAAGGTCCATAAAAGGTTCACTCGCATCTAAAACTATTAATGCCATATTTGAATTGTCAAGCATTTCTGTCGTACGCATAAGCGCATACTTTTCAATACCTAAAATCTTACCACGACGACGAAGACCGGCAGTGTCTACAAATGTAAGTTGCTTACCTTTATACTCCACAGTCTCATCAATAGGGTCAATAGTTGTTCCCGCAACACTACTTACAACACAACGTTCTTCACCAAGAAGAGCATTTAGCAGTGAGCTTTTACCAACATTTGTCCGACCAATAATAGCGATTTTGATATGGTTAAGATCTTCTTCATCAAATTCTTTTATACGGTCGTTGTTTCCAAAGATTGTATCATCTACGATAACGCCATCCATCTCGTCATCATCCCAGTAAGTGTAACCATCATCGTCTTCGTCTCTATCTTCAACATTGGCAAAAAAGTCTTCATCGTTTACTTCTGGCTCGAAAACTTGAATCTCTTCTTCCTCTTTTTCTTCTTCTTCTTTTACAATATCGCTATCTGGAATTTTACTAGCTATCCAGTCTAAAAGTTCTACCGTATTTCTATTATGCGCAACTGAGATTCCAAAAATTGCATCGGTTCCAAACTCATAGTAGTCCCAGAGGTTTTCTTTCATTTTATCATTGTCAATTTTATTTACTACAAGAGCCATATCTTTGCCCATTGCTTGAAGTTCATAAAAAAGTTTTTTATCTTCATCTTCAGGAATGCTTTTTCCATCAACCATATATAGGATGATATCAGCAGAATAAGCGGCTTTAAGTGACATCTCTTTAATCTTGTCAAATAGCTCACATCCCTTGTCAAGTCCACCAGTGTCAAGAAGCATAGCCTCTCTGTCTATAAAAGTAACTGTTCGGCGTTTAACATCTCTAGTAGTACCAGCAATCTCAGCTGTAATAGCATCACGTTTTTTTATTAGACGATTAAAAAGAGAGCTTTTTCCAACATTTGGACGACCGATAATAGCAATTTTTTTCATGGTGAACCTTGATTAAGTAGATAATTTATATATTATTTGAAATTATAGCTAAAATAAGGTTTGATTGTAGGAGGTTGTAAAAATTCTCTTCAAAAAAAGAGAATTTTTAGTCGAGTTTTTATTAGTAAAATAGAACTTTATTAGTCAGTTGGGAACTCTTTATCTAAACTATCCATAGCCTGCTTAGACTGAAATTGTTGCCACAAAGCATCTTCATTATTACGACTAGAAGCTACTGCTACAGATTCTTTTACTTTTTTGTTAATGAAATTGTCAGGAACAGCTACTAGAACAAAAAGGTTTCCATTTTTTGTAGTGTATTCTTTTACTTTTCTTGAACCTGCAAGATCAACTTTTGCAGTCTGTTTAGTTACTGAAGTTGTTACCGCATCTATAGTTTCACTATCACCATTACCTGTTGAACGCATAAAGTCCTCAAGTTTAGCTTTTACTTGTACATTTACTTGGTAAGCAAGTTTAGCACGTGCGTCAGCTAAAGCTTTGTTTTGTGCCATTGATAGCATTTTTGACTTACCAGTACCAACAGCCGCATACGTAGAACCTTCTATAGTAGAAGAACATACCCATTCAGGAACTAGCTCTCCACCTTTGTGACAACTCTCGTCTAATGTTTCTTCTGGAGCCGGTGCACTACATCCTGTAAGTGATGCAGCGATTAAACCTGCGAATGCAATTGATGAAAGTGTTTTTACCATGTTATATATCCTTGAGTTAATTTTTGTTAAGAATATATTACCATAAGTTATTTAGCTTTTAGCTTTTTTATCATTTCATAAGCTTGATTTATCTCTTGTGTTTTAGCTGTTGCTTCTTTCATATATTCTTCACTTTTTCCTTGGGACTTAATGATATCCGGATGGTATTCTCTGATAAGTTTTCTATAAGCTTTTTTTATGCTTGTTAGGTCATCTTCCGGATTTACTCCTAAAAGTGTATACGCATCTTCTATACTTGCTTTTGGTTGAATATTTTGCATTATTTTTTCAAATTGCTCGAAGATCGCATGGTAAGAATTAGGGTCAAACTCTAAGGCTTCGGCAATTATTTGTAAGATGGCTTCTTCTTCTTTGGAACACTCTCCATCAACAAACGCAAGTTGAATTAAAAATCCCATAAACTGCTGTTCTTTAGCTTTGTTGCGTTTAGTCGCTTGAGATAATGCGTCCGCTACAGCATGAACATTGTCATTTCTATCTTTTTCCTGTGAAAATATATCTTTGAGTATCTTTTTTGTTTTATCTGGCTCAGGAAAAACTGCTGAAATGTCATCAAACATTATTCCAATAAGTTCCGCTTCGAGAGCATCTACTTTTCCATCCGCCTTGGCAACCTTAGCGACTAAAGCTACAAAGAGACCAAGTTCACTATGTTTTAGTGAGTCGTGAGTTACAGAGAAATTTTTAAAAGCCTCTTTTGAATAGTCTGTATACTTTGAGTAACTTTTGAAAACTTTGTAAAAAACAAAAAAGATTATTGCGAAGATTATTATATTGCCCATAGATATTCCTTAGTATGTAATATTTATGGGATTATACTGCTATGAAGTTAACGCTTCTACTCAGTAGCTAAAGTGTTTAGCATATGGATTATATCATCCATTTTTTCACTAATGAGAGTTACATCTGTAGAGATGTTGTTTACTTCATGAGCATTTTTATTGAGTGTGTCCGATGAGTCGGATATCGACTGAATAAGAATGTTCGTTGTTGCAGAAGATTCTGCAAGGCTTTTTTGTGTTCTTTCCGCAAGTTTTCTAACTTCGTCTGCAACAACGGCAAAACCACGTCCATGCTCGCCCGCTCGAGCGGCCTCAATAGCTGCGTTTAGAGCGAGTAAGTTTGTTTGTTCAGCAATATCTCCGATAGCAGAGAGTATGGCTTTTGTTTCATTTGCATTAACTACGAGAGTTTGTAAGTTATTCACCATTTCATTCTCTTTATCCGCAACAGTATGAATTCTGTCGACGGTGTTGTTTATCATGTCTTTTAACTCTATGATAGTCGTACTGGTTATATCTTCAATAGTTTCGTTAAGTTTTTTTGATGAATTTATTATGGTACGTTGAGAGTTGTCATTGTCCTCTTTCATTGTTTGAAGAGATTGCCCAAGTGAGTTTATGTTGTTCAAAAGTTCTGCCATTTTAGCTTCAACGTTTACAGTGCTTCTAGCGTCAAAAGTACCATTTGAAAAGTTTTGAAGAGTTATTATCGCATTTTCAATATTACTCTCAGAGGATGCTATCATATTGTTTATGCTATTTCTGAGTACATGAACATAAGGAGTTTTTGTATCAGCTTCAACTCTACATGTGTAATGGCCTTTTGCAACTTTGTCTGAAAGTAAAACCATCTCTCCAGCTACAAGAGTATCTGCTTGAATGGAGTTTTGGTACATCTCTATAAGAGAGTTTAAACTTTTTTCTACAGGGTCGTTAGTAGAATGGTTTACATTGATTTTGTTTCTTTGAAACTCCATAAGCTCTTTCATCTCTATTAAAAGAGTAGATTCAAGATTAGAAGAGCTATCGTATTTCTGTAAAAAGAGGACTAAAATAAAAGTGAGGATAGTTAAACCCACATGAATAAGCGTTGAACTTGTAAAAAGTAGTGTAATAATTAAAATAGAAAACAGGATGGTATAGCTTATGTTTTTTTGTAGAGTATTCATTATGTAGGCTCCTAGCTTAAAGTTTTGTATAGATTTTGAACATCTTCAATCTCTTTTATAGATGCTTTTCGTCTACACGAGATGTAGGTCTTCTCATTTGTTTGAGAGCTGTACTTGGGAAATACAGTTGCAAAAACCCAGTAATAGCCACCATTTTTAGTGGCATTTTTTACATATCCACTCCAAATGTTACCTGCCTGGACTGTTTTCCATAAATCCTTAAACGCAGTTCTTGGCATATCTTTGTGACGAACTATATTGTGGGGATGCCCTATGAGTTCTTCTAGTTTATAACCTGCAATCTTGCAAAAATCATCATTAGCGAACAGGATTATACCCTTGTCATCAGTTTGTGAAACTAAAAAGTCATCATCTTTTAAAATGTATTCTTGCATTTATACCCTTCTCGTTATAGTATTAGGATTATTGTACTTTATTATACTTAAAGAAATCAAAAATGAAAAGCCCTTAATCAGCCGATAACACTATAAGCGATATAATTTCATTATTAAGAACCAAGAGTTCAATGCTGGGAGATGCTAAATGCTGAGTCGTAGGTACTTTAGAAATTTGAACAAGGGCGTTAAATATATGCTCATCGCTTCTTTTACATTTGCCATTATGGGTGCTTTTGCTAAACTCGCTTCTTTGAGTATGAGTTCACTAGAAGTTGTTTTTTTTAGAAACATAGCTGGAGTACTTATCGTAGGTTTTGCAATTTTAAAAAAACCTATGACACATGAAGGAGGAAAACCTTTCCTTCTTTTCTTTCGTGGTTTTATGGGTTTCATCGCAGTTCTTGCATTTTTTTATAACATCGCGCACATTTCACTTGGCGATGCGATGACTTACTCAAAAACGTCACCGATTTTTACGGCAATCTTCGCATTTTTATTTTTACAAGAGAAGCTTTCATTTAAGGCTTGGGTCGCTGTTTTTATAGGTTTTATAGGTATTTTGTTTATAACGCAACCTAGTGAGCTGGGTTTTTCGAAGTATGACATTTTAGGAATATTTTCAGGTGTTGGAGCCGCTCTTGCATACACTTCGGTACGCGAGTTAAAGTCTTACTATGACACAAGAGCAATAGTACTTTCCTTTATGCTCGTAGGAACCATTGGACCAATAGTTTTATTTTTAATATCGCCATATTTAGACGCTCCCGAGTTGGATTTTCTTCTAGGTGAATTTGTGGTGCCTCAAGGGATAGTTTGGTTTTACCTCATGTGCATGGGAGTTTTTGCAACCATTTCTCAACTTCTAATGACGAAGGCTTATGGAGAGACAAAGGCGGGGATAGTTGGAGCGGTGAGTTATACAAACATTTTGTTCTCCATTGTGATTGGAGTCATGCTTGGGGATTCTCTTCCATCACTTGCTAGTAGCTTTGGAATTTTACTTATAGTATTCGCGGGAATACTGGTCGCAAAAACAAAATAATTAAGCTAGTGTGTTAATGGCAGATTAAATCAATTGCGCTATAATTTACTATATTTTTAATTAGGTAGAGTATATGAAACTTTTAGCGGGACCTTGTGTAATCGAGAGTGAAGAGAATATCTTCAAAATTGCTCGAGAATTGGAAAAATACCATAACGATGAGACAATAGACTTTTATTTTAAAGCTAGTTTTGACAAAGCAAATCGTACGTCTTTAGAGTCTTTTCGTGGGCTTGGCATAGATGAAGGACTTCGAATACTTCAAAAAGTTAAAGATGATTTTGGTTATAAAATAGTGACTGACGTTCATGAGTCAGTACAAGTTGAACAAGTAGCAGAGGTTGTAGATATGCTACAAATTCCCGCATTTTTGTGTCGTCAAACTGACTTACTTGTTGCGTGTGCGAAGACATCATGTGAGGTAAACATAAAAAAAGGACAATTTTTAAGCGCGGACGCTATGAAATATCCACTCTTAAAAATTCTTCAAACGCGAGGATGTTCTGAACCAACATACGAAAACGCAAAAAAACATGGCGTTTACCTTTGTGAACGCGGCAATAGCTTTGGTTACGGAAACATGGTTGTGGATATGCGAAACCTAGTGATAATGAGAGAGTTCGCGCCAGTGATATTTGACGCGACGCACTCTGTTCAAATGCCAACTGCAGAGAATGGCAAAACGGGTGGAGATAGCTCAATGGTACCACATTTGGCAAAGGCCGCAGCGGCTATTGGTGTTGATGGTTTCTTTTTTGAAACGCACTTTGACCCAAGTGTAGCACTCAGCGATGGACCAAATATGTTAAAACTTCAAGATTTAGATGAAGTGATTCAAAAAATTAAAAAAATACAAGCAATTTAAAAGGAAAATAGATGAAAATAGTTGAAGGTAAATTAAAAGTAATTAACGGAAAAAAGATAGCGATAGTAAGTACAAGATGGAATCACTTCATAGTTGATAGACTTGTTGAAGGTGCCCAAGACGCCTTTAAACGCCACGGTGGAAATGATGAAGATATTACACATGTTTTAATTCCTGGTGCATTTGAACTTCCAATGGTAGTTGATCAACTCCTAGCTTCTGGAAAGTATGACGCTGTTTGTGCTCTTGGTGCGGTTATTAGAGGAGCGACTCCTCACTTTGACTATGTTGCAGCAGAAGCGACAAAGGGTATAGCGACTATGAGTTTAAAGTACCAAAAACCAGTAAGTTTTGGACTTCTAACAACTGATACAATCGAGCAAGCGATAGAAAGAGCTGGAACTAAAGCTGGAAATAAAGGGTTTGAAGCTATGACTACAGTTATAGAAATGCTTGACCTTTACGAGGCTATATAATGGCAACAAGACATCACGCAAGAATGGCAGTAGTAAGTCTTCTCTACGCATTTGATTTAGGAAATGGAAACACGGCAGAACATGCAAATGAAATTCTTGAAGAGAAAAAGATTCGTAACAAACAAAAAGATTTTGCGCTTACTCTTTATGATGGAGTAATGGAACATTTAGAAGCTTGTGATAAAGCGATAGTTGAAAGTCTAAAAGAGTGGGACTTTGAACGTTTAGGAACTATTGAACGTGCAACCTTGCGTTTAGCTACATATGAAATTTTATATGGTGAGTTGGATTCTGCTGTTATTATTAATGAGGCGGTTGAAATTACTAAGGCGTTTGGTACTGAACAATCTCCAAAATTCATTAATGGCGTATTAGACGGTATATCTAAACTTAAAAACTAAATAATGAAAGCTTTCGTTCTATTATTTCTTTTTGTAAACTCTTTAGTTTTTGGAGCAAATCAGTGTATAGTCTGTCATGAGGGTATAGAAGATATCCGTGATAGAAACTCGAGCATGATGCAAGAGATACTCAAGATTGCTCAAAAGGCCGGACACAAAGACAATGACTGTATAGTTTGTCACGGTGGAAATCCAAAGTCAAAGAGTAAAAAGTACGCACATAATGGAACTGTAAAGTATTTTAAAGAAAATAAGGGCCCGAAAAATTATTATCCGGCACCTGCTTCTACATGGGTAAATGAAAACACTTGTGGAATGTGTCATGAGTCACAAGTTGGCGCGCAGATGAACTCTTTGATGATGACCGAACAAGGTAAGATTCAAGGGGCGATGTGGAGTTTTGGTCAAAATGATGGATACAAGCACGAAGTAGGAACATACAAAACAGCAAATCCTAAAGAAAAAAACTCCAGACTCGGTACTGACGTATATAAAAAGTATATGGAAAAACTTTCTACTATGGAACCACAGGCATTTCCCCAAGAAATGAGACAACTTCCAGATGCTCCAACAGTTGAAGAAGTTCACAAAGACCCATCTTTAGCTGTTTATACATATCTTCGCCAAGAGTGTTTGCGATGTCATACTGGTAGTAAAGGACGAGAGAAACGCGGTGACTTTAGAGGTATTGGCTGTGCATCATGTCACGTTCCATACTCTAATGAGGGGTTTTATGAAGGACATGATAAAGCGACTTCAAAGAAAAATCCAGGTCACATGCTTACTCACCAACTCCAATCTTCTCGTAAAGTAAAAGTTAAAGTAAACGATGTTGAATACTCTGGAGTTCCAGTTGAGACATGCGCAACATGTCATAACCGCGGAAAGAGAATAGGTGTTTCTTACCAAGGTCTAATGGAAACTGCCTATAACTCAACATTTGACAAACAAGGGAATGGACAACCAAAACTTCATACTAAACGCTACTTACATATGAAAGAAGACATTCACTATCAAAAAGGGATGTTATGTCAGGATTGTCATACGTCAAATGACCTTCATGGTGATGGCTTTTTAGGTGGAGCAAACTTAGCGGCGGTTGAGGTTGAGTGTCAAGATTGTCACGGAACAACAACTTCTTACCCTTGGGAACTTCCTATTGGTTACTCTGATGAGTTTGCTGATGAGGTAAAAAAAGGTAAAGCGCGTGGCGTTGCTCAAGATGTGGCTGATTATTTAAAACAAGGGTACGTACCCGAAAAAGAAGATGGTTTTATACTTACAGCACGTGGTAATCCACTACCAAAGGCTGTTAAAAAGGGCAATAAAATCATCATGCATCTTGCATCAGGAAAAGACATTGTGCTAAAACCTCTTAAACTTTTAAAAGCTCAAAATAAGCTGTCTAAAAAAGCACTCGTGGCAATGGATGTAATTGAAGCGCACACAACGGAGCTTGAGTGTTACACTTGTCATGCCGCATGGGCACCTCAATGTTATGGTTGCCATGTTAAAGTCGA
>CAWUTM010000028.1:0-19128 GCA_963925755.1 uncultured Sulfurimonas sp.
TACAATGATAGAAAAGTTTCTTTTTATGACTTATAAAAAAGAGGCAAAGAACAAGTTGAAAGCTAGACCAGAGTTACAAATAGTATGTATCACGGGTAGTTATGGAAAAACAAGTATAAAAAACTTTGTGGCTCAAATACTCAGTAAAAAGTTTAAAACATACGCAACTCCAAGAAGTATAAATACTCTTGGCGGCATAATGGGTGATATAAATAATAGTCTCCCAGAAGACACCCAAGTTTATGTATGTGAAGCTGGAGCAAGACAAAGAGGTGACATCTATGAAATCACAACTTTCATAGAACCTCAAAGAGTTGTTGTTGGAAAAGTCGGTGCTGCTCATATAGAGTACTTTAAATCTCTAGAGAACATCAAGGCCACAAAACTAGAGATAATGCAGTCACCGCGTTTAGAGCAGGCTTTTATACATACTTCGGTAACGGACGAACCACATGATAAGGTGAAGTTCTTTGGTGATGAGATTAGCGATATAAATGCTACTCTTGATGGAACAGACTTTAAGATAGAACTCGAGGGTAAAAAACTTTCCTTGCATACGGATGTTTTAGGTGAATTCCAAACGATGAATATAGCTGTTGCCGTGCATATAGCCAAGAGTTTTGGCATGAGTGATGAAGAGATAGTAAACGCCGTAAAGACTCTAGAACCTGTTGAGCATAGACTTCAGATGATAAAAGCCGGTGGGAAACTCATACTAGATGATGGTTACAATGGAAACATAGATGGTATGCTAGAGGGTGTGCGGTTATGTTCGCTGCATGAAAGTGGCAAAAAAGTAATCGTTACCCCTGGACTTGTTGAGAGCAGTGATGAGCTAAATCTAAAACTCATAAACGCGATAAATGAAGTTTTTGACATAGTGATAGTTACAGGTTCTTTAAACGCGAGTCTTTTTGATAAAAACTTAAACGTTAAAAACAAAATAATGTTAGCGGATAAGTCCTCTTTAACAACAGTCTTAGCAAATCAAACAAATGCGGGTGATATTGTACTCTTTGCTAATGACGCTCCAAATTTTATTTAAGATAAAGATACTATTAAGCTTTATTTATTTACAATAGGTTATCTTATATATAAAGGCTTAGAATGAAAAAAATTATAGTTAGTATAGCAGCAGTAGTTGCTCTTAGTAGTGTTGCATTTGCAGGTGTAAATAATCAAACCGGTTGTGGTTTAGGTTCTATGATTATTAAAGATGATTCGTCAGCAGTTATGTTGGCTCTTCAAGCAACGACAAATGGAACTTCAGGTAACCAAACTTTTGGTATTACTACTGGTACATTGGGTTGTAAAAAGACTAAGTTTGTTATGAATGAAAGAGCATCTGAATTTGTTGCATCTAACATGGATATTTTAGCAAAAGAGATCTCTGTAGGTCATGGTGAGAGTTTAGATACTTTAGCTGAGCTTTTAAATGTTGAAGACAAAGCTATGTTTAGTGCATCTCTTCAAACAAACTATAATAAAATCTATAGCAGTAAATCAGTTAAAATGGCTGATGTTTTAGATAATATTTCTACTACAACTATATAGTTAATTCCAAGCTAAAAGCAGTTTCAAACTGCTTTAGTTTATCTCACAGAATAGGGCATTCCATCTTCACCTCTAAAATCATATTTTATATACTCTTTATCACAACTTTTTTACACTCACAGACTCTTATTAACTATCAAAACAAAGCAATAGAATTAGAACTATATAATCAAGATTATTGGTATACGCTTTTACATATGGATAATAATCTCAGTGAAATAGATGATGAGAAATTTTTCCTATCCATAAATGGAAAGATAGATCCTAAAGCTGAGCTTTTAGCAACATTAAATGCTTTTTATAATGATGAAAAAAAAGATGATAATTCTAGTATATGTAAATTCCCAGCAAGATACTCATGGATACAGAAAAAGCTAAATGCTAAAGATTTTCCAACCGCAGTGTGTAGTAAATATGAAAAAATATACAATAGAGTAGACCCTAAGTCAGTAACATTAGTTTTCCCCTCCGCACATATAAACTCTCCAGCTTCAATGTTTGGACATACTTTTTTAAGAGTAAATTCATCTTATAATTCAAAACTACTCTCTTATGCTATAAATTATGCAGCAAATGCAAATACTACAACAGAAAATGGTATGTTTTTTGCAATTAAAGGAATATTTGGAGGTTATTTTGGCACATACTCATTGCTTCCATATTATGAAAAACTAAAAGAGTATAGAGATAGTGAGCAAAGAGATATCTGGGAGTATAATTTAAACTTTACACCAGAAGAGACACAGAGAATGTTCAGGCATATTTGGGAGCTAAATGGCACTCACTCCTATTACTATTTTCTTACTGAGAATTGTTCATACAATATGCTGTGGTTACTTGAGGCGGCAAGACCAGGTTTAGATATGAGAAGCTCTTTTTTATACCAAGTAGCTCCTCTCGAAAGCGTGCATATCGCTAATGAAAAAAACATAATTTCAGATAGTCACTATAGACCCTCAAAAAGGACAATACTTTTAAAATATGAAGAGTTGATTGATGATGAATATATTAACTTACCTCTAGCTTTAGTTGAATCAAAAACAAGTATTCTAGAAATAATGAACGATCAAGATATCAGTCTTACTCAAAAGAGGTATATATTTGAAGCTACTATAGAAAATTTAGAGTATAGATTTAGTAAGGGAAAAGTTGAAAAAGAGCTCTATTTAGAAATGTTTCACAATTTTACAACACAAAGATCCAAATTAGGTTATGGAGATAAGTTGAATATAGAGACTCCAGCAAACCCACTAGAGAGTCATAGAGCTATCAGAGTCCAGACCGGAGTTGGAGATGATAATGGTGAGTTCAAAGCTTATTTAGGAATAAGGCCAGCTTATCATGACCTAGAAGATAGTAATTATGGATTTTTAAGAGGAACTCAAATTGAGTTTATGGATATTCTTCTCTCAAAATCTAGGAAAAAGTTTCAGATTGAGCATGCGACACTCCTGTCCATTGTCTCTTTAGCACAAAGAAGCGAATTTTTTAAAAGTCTCTCTTGGAGAACAAAAATAGGTTTTAATAGAGATTACATTAACGAGGATAGCACATTTAGCGCAAGCGTAGGCGCTGGGTATAGTTGGGGTAATGAGTTGGCTTATATATATATGATGATTGATCCTATTTTTTATGTTAACGATACTTTTAGAGCAGGGATAGGCTCAAGTATTGGTTTGAATTTTGATAAGTATAAACAGATAAATACAAATTTAGAGTTTACAAAAAAAGTTTATGACAATGGAAGAGATCAGACAATTATAAAAGCTTCTCAGGGGTTTAATTTAACACAAAACTCTAAAATAGTGCTAAAATACGATTATATTGATAGATATGTAAATGAAATAAAAGAAGCGCAACACTCCTTTATCGGCATGTTTAGATATTATTATTAAATAATTATAGAGATAGGTGTGATATTGAAAAATATAGATAATATAATAAAGTACATTTCTTACATAACCGCGTTAGTATTGGTTTTACTTGTAATCCTCATCATTTTTGACGCTTTAAATCGCTATCTATTTTCCATGGGTTCTACAGCTCTTCAAGAGCTAGAATGGCATTTTTTTGACCTTATTATACTTCTGAGTATCTCTTATACATTGAAGTATAACTCACATGTTCGCGTAGATATATTTTATGACAAGTTTTCTCCTGAAACACAGACTATAGTAAATATAATATCAATAGTCTTTTTTATATTACCACTTTCATTTTTAATAGTTTATATAAGTATAGGTTTTGTTGAACTGAGTTTTGTTCAAGGTGAAGGGTCTTGCAATCCTGGAGGCTTAGGGAGTAGGTGGATAGTGAAATCTCTTATGCCTCTCTCATTTATCCTCTTATCTCTACAGGCTTTTAAAATACTCGTAATTGAAGTAAAAAAATGGAGGTCACTATGATAGCCTTAGTGATGTTTGTTGTAGCACTTCTTCTCTTACTTGTAGGTGTCCCTGTGGCGTTTGCCTTTGGTGGCGTTGCGATGATATTTGCGTTTATCGTTCCTGAGTTGGGATTTGAAGTGTTTAATATTTTGCCGTTTAGAATTTACGGAATAATGAACAACACAACTCTCATGGCGGTTCCACTATTTATAATGATGGGTCTCATACTAGAAAAGTCAGGTATGGCGGAGAGACTCCTCATATCTATGAGCAGTATGTTTAGAGGTGTTCGTGGCGGACTTGGAGTAAGTGTTGTTTTAGTTGGAGCTATACTCGCAGCTTCAACGGGAATAGTCTCAGCCTCAGTAGTTATGATGAGCGTAATTGCACTCCCTTTAATGATAAAAGCTGGCTATGACAAGTCGCTTGCTAGCGGGACGATAGCCGCTTCAGGAACACTCGGACAAATCATACCACCTTCTATAATTCTTATTATACTTGGTGATGTAATGAGTGTGAGCGTTGGTGACTTGTTTATGGGTGCGGTTTTGCCTGGTATGACGCTCGTGAGTCTCTATGTAACATACATTTTAATAAGAGCCTATATAAAAAAAGAAGACGCTCCTGCAATGCAAACAGAAGAGAATAATAACTTTAGTGATTTATTTAAGGCCATTGTTCCACCCATCTTATTAATGGTCAGTGTTTTAGGAAGTATATTCGCGGGAATAGCTTCTCCCACCGAGTCTGCCGCATTTGGAGTACTGGGTGGCGTTTTACTCTCTGCCATAAACAAAACTCTTAATTATGAAATGATAAAGTACGCCCTGTTTGAAACTATGAAACTCACCGGAATGATATTTATGATACTCATAGGTGCCACGGCGTTTAGTCTTATTTTTAACGAACTTGGTGGAAGTGATGTCATCTTAGAGTTTTTTAGTGAAGACATAGGAAATGTATGGGTTTTTATAGCCCTTTCGATGCTGAGCATATTTATACTCGGTTTCTTTATAGACTTCATTGAAATTAGCTTCATCATAGTGCCTATACTCGTTCCCGTGATGGCAGCATTTGGAATAGATCCCATATGGTTTGCAATTTTAATAGCGATGAATCTTCAAGCATCATTTTTAACACCTCCCTTCGGTCTTTCACTTTTCTTTCTAAAAGGTGCAGCAGGAAATAGTGTGAGTACAATTCAAATTTATAAAGGTATAATCCCATTTATACTTTTACAACTTTTAGCGCTAGGTTTGGTTATAGTTTTTCCAGATTTAGTTTTCGCATTTTTGTAGTAATTTAAATTAAAAGGATATCAATATGTTAAGTGTTTTATTAGAGTTTTCAATGTTCCCTACGTCTCCAGATGGAAGAGAAGGTGGATCTGTTTCTAAGCAGGTGAGTAAGATTATAGATGCTATAGACAAGTCAGGAGTAGCGTACCAACTTACTCCAATGGGTACGGTTATAGAAGCCTCAACTATGAGAGAAGCTCTTGATGTTATCGCTCTTGCTTATGACCAAGTAAGTGACTGTGAGAGAGTTTACTCTTCACTTAAGTTTGACATTCGTCAAAACTGTGAAAATAGACTCACATCTAAAATAGACTCAGTTGAAAAAGTTTTAGGTAGAAAAGTAAATCATTAATAAGGTTTAGAGATGGAAAATATATTATACTCCCCTTGGCGCACTGAATACATAGCTGGAAAAAAGATAGAGGGTTGTGTTTTTTGTCATATAAGCAAAGAGACAACCGAGGATGATACGCTTCATGTTCTTTACCGTGACGAGCACTGTTTTATGGTTATGAATAAGTACCCATATACTCCTGGTCATTTTATGATTATTCCTCATACTCATACAGATAAACTTGAAGACTTAAATGCAGAGGCATGGTTACGAATGTCTGTTTTAGCACAAGAGGGTGTACGACTTTTAAAAGAGGGTTTTGGCGTAGATGGTGTAAACATAGGTATGAACCTAGGCAAAGCGGGTGGAGCAGGGATAGCAGAACATATCCATATGCATCTTGTACCGCGTTTTAACAGAGATACAAACTTTATGACAAGTATAGTGGATACGCGTGTTTACTCAACTGACTTTCTTAAAATTTACGAGAAGATCAAGAGTTTAATTCCCAAGTATATTAGTGTTTCTTAGACTCTTTACACTTCTTTCCCTTTTCTTTTTTACACTTCAGTCGCAAGAATATCCAGAGATATTTAAGACACTGGGAACTCCCCTCTATAAAGTCATACCAAAAATCAACTCTTTTTCAGATCTTAAGGGACTTCAAGCGAGTGTCGCCTCTTTTACAAACAAAGCTTCCATATGTTTAAATAATGGGAGAATAATAGATAAAGTTCAAGATAAAAAAGCAATTAAACTTCATTTAAAAGAGCTGCGAAAACTTCAAAAAAGTTATGATTATATTATTCATTCAATGCATAAAGAGATAGCAAAAGCAATAAAAAAGAATGATTATAAACTTTTTTGCAAGCTAACAAAGCATGAAATGAATGGACTTTTAGAAAATAAAAATATTCAAAATCAAGCTATAAAATTTTATGCAAAAAACGCACATAAAAAAACTAACAAACTCTTAGAAAAAAAGATAGGGACAAACGAACTTTTAGAGAGCTCAACGCAAGAAATGTATAATGAAATCATACAATCAACTTATAACTCAGATTCAAAATCAAATAAGAAAAAAAGTGTTGGAATAATTGCGTCACGTTCAAAAAATATTATAACAATATCCCTTTATAATAAAAATAGTTACGACGTGACTATACAAATAATACCTCAATATAAAAATATAAAACAGTTAGAAAAGATTGAAAAAGAAGTGGTGATAAAAGCACACGAAAATTTTAAATATGTAAGGCTAAAAGTATTAGGTTCCGGCGCTTACTATAGTTACTCTTTTAACTGGATGATGGGCTCAAAGAACGCAAAACATAATGACAACTATATCTATAGGCTTCCTTATGCTAAAAATAGCGCTTATTTAGTCAGTCAGGGTTTTAATGGAACTAAAACGCACAAGGGTAGTTCTCAGTACTCCGTAGACTTTGTGATGCCTATAGGTACAAAAGTATACTCCGCTAGAGCCGGTGTTGTTATAAAAACAAAATCCAACTCAAATAGAGGTGGCTATGACAAAAAGTTTGCATCTTCTGGAAATTATGTTCGGGTCTTACATGATGATGGAACCTTTGGGACATACTACCATTTAAAGCAAAGAGGTGTTTTAGTTGGGAAAGGACAAGTGATCCCTAGAGGTTTTGCCATAGGGTATTCAGGAAACACCGGCTATTCTAGTGGCCCACATCTTCACTTTTGCGTTTTTAAATCGATGAGCGCAAGAAAGATTCATACTATAAAGATTCGATTTAATTCTGTCGATGGAGTTATAGAGGAACCTATACAAGGGGAGTATTATAAGGCCATATAATAAAGGTTATTTTAACTCACCTTAAAGTTAAAAGAGCTATAATTATATACATATAAATATTACAAACTTTTTACAAGGAATAACAATGCAAAGAAGAGATTTTTTAAAAACATCTATAGCAGCATCAGCTGCTATTATGGGAACTAGCCTCTCGGCTGGTGTTACTATGCAACCTATTACAGGACAAGAAGTGTCTACGATGGCTTTTCCAGAAAAACGCCCTCTTATAACATACTCAGACAGACCACCACTTTTAGAGTCGCCTAGAAGTACTTTTACTAAAAGAGTAACTCCCAATGATGAATTCTTTGTAAGATGGCACCTTCCAGATATCCCAACTCATATTGATTTAGATTCGTATACTATTAAAATTGATGGACTTGTAGAAAAAGAGTTAAACATTACACTTAAACATCTTAGAGAAGACTTCGAACAAGTTGAAGTTGAAGCAGTGCTTCAGTGTGGTGGAAATAGCCGTTCGGCATTTAAGCCTATCTGTGGTGGTATTCAGTGGGGCCATGGTGCTATGGGTTCTGCTCTTTGGAAAGGTGTGAGACTTAGTGACCTTTTAAATCGCGCTGGATTGAAAAAAGGTGCGCACTGGATAGGTTTTAATGGTAAAGATAACGCTGCTTACTATGAGACTCCAAACTTTATTAGAGAGCTAGAACTTGAAGAGTTAAATGACCATGTGATTATAGCTTACCAGATGAATGGTGAAGATTTACCGTACTTAAATGGATTTCCACTGCGTTTAATCATTCCAGGTTACTACTCTGATAGTTGGGTTAAAATGTTAAGTAACATTACTGTAACACATGACTATAAATCACTCTTTTTTATGGATGTTGCTTATAGAGTTCCAGATAATGAAACAGAAAGTGAAACACCGCAAAAGAAGTTTAAAAAGACGAAGCCTATTACTACTATGAATGTGAAATCTATCATAGGATACCCTGAAACAGGTATGAAGGTTTATCATAACTCTCATATTGTCGTTCGTGGTGTCGCGTTTGATGATGGACATGGAATTCATGAGGTACTTATATCTACTGATGATGGTAAGACATGGGAAAAATCACTGCTTGCCCAAGATGGTGGGCGTTACGCTTATACTCAGTTTAGATTTGCTTATAAACCGACAGAGTATGGAAAGGTAAACATCATGGCAAAGGCTGTAAACCGTTTAGGCGTTGAACAACCTCTGGCAAAAGATGTTTTATGGAACCATGGTGGATACAAATTTAACGGTATCGATGTTGTAACCGTAGAGGTGGTTTAGGATGAAAACAATGAATAAAATAATAATATTAGCTATGTTAATGGCAGGTTCACTCGCAGCGCAAGTAAAGAGTCCTATTGAAGTACCATATATCTCATACGAGATTAAAATGGGCGAAGGTTTTGACGCTGTTCAAGCTAACTGTCTTATGTGTCACTCTTTTGGTTATGTTTTAAACCAAGGTCCACAATCAAAAGACTTTTGGGTGAAGAAAACTAAGAAGATGATTACTCACTTTAAAATGCCAATGACAGAAGATTCAAAAGATTTTAAAACTGTTGTTAATTACCTATTTCAGCACTATGGAAATGGTAAGCTTAAATAATTACAGCGTTAAAAAAAGAAGCAAGGTAAGAGATTACTTATTGCTTTTTTTTGATTTTAAAACTACATAAAATATTCCCGCAATCACTACAAATATAGCAATCCTAATACTTAATGTTGTTATGTCCGTTGTGTCATTCATTATCTCATTCCTCTAATTAAATATTTAAATAATAGCATAAATATAAGTTATAAAGAAGTAATATATATAAAAGCTAGTACCATTGTATTAATTAGACTGATTCAAATCAAATAGGAGTTTTATAAATGAAAAATACAAAAAAGTTTTCTGCTCAATTAATAGTAGGCATGATGTTAGTTCTAGGCATTGGTTTTAGCGGTTGTAGTGCTATGAAGACTGCAATAAAGAAAAGAGATTTGGATGTGCAAACAAAAATGTCTCAAACAATTTTTCTTGAACCAGTTGCACCAAAAAATAAAATTGTTTATTTGGATATTAGAAATACATCTGACAAAGAGATAAATGTAAGGAATACGATTGAGACTGCTTTAAAAAATAAGGGATATAAGATAACCATAAACCCTAATGAGGCCACTTATATGCTTCAAGGAAATATTTTAAAAGTTGGTAAATCTGACATTAGAGAATCTCAATCATTTGCTGGTTCTAGTTTTGGTGCAGGAATCACAGGTGCTGCGACAGGTGCGATAACTGTAAGCGCTTTTGGTGGCGGAGGTAGTCGTATGGCTGGAGTAGCTTTAGCTGGAGCGGCTTTAGGTTTTTTAGGTGATGCATTGGTTGAAGATACGTTATATGTTATGGTAACAGACTTGCAAATTCGTGAGAGACCTTTAGTGGGTGAAGTGATCACTCAAACACAACAAACCAACCTTGCTCAAGGAAGTTCTACTAAAGTACAACAAGATATTAAAGGTGCAAATGTAAAGTGGAAAACATATCGTACTCGCATAGTAAGTGCAGCCAATAAAATGAATCTTGAATTCCAAGAGGCAAGAGTAGTTCTTGAATCAGCACTGTCTCGTTCAATATCAGGAATCTTTTAACTTAATAGCTAGCTTAGAGTAGATAAAAAGCGTAGAAAGTATTCCAACTAAGGCTCCTGCAAATACATCACTGATAAAGTGATCATTGGCTAGGATTCTACTTCCTGCGCCAAGAAGAGTGATACTTAGCCATAGATAGACGTACTTTGGCGCTATGATACTCATAAAGGTAAAAACCGCAAAACTTGTAGTCGCATGTCCTGATGGAAAAGACATATAGTGTGTTGAATTTTCAATCATCATACTTGTATGGTACTCGATGTTTTGCAAGAATGTAAACTCTGGATTTTGCGAAACTAAAAACCCAAAAGTATCTTCACCATTTTCTAACTTCCATGGACGTAATCTACCAAAAATCATCTTAGCGACTAGACTAATAAAGCCTGAAAATATATTTGCATAGAGGAGAAAGAGGAATCTATTTTTATAGAGTTCATTCTTCTTAATATATGTAGAGTAAACAGTGCCTAAAACAGCAATACCTATATACCAGTGTGACTCTCCAAGCATACTCGCAGTCTTTCCAAATTCTTTGTATATATCTGCATGTTCTATGAAGTATAAAGAGATACTTTTGTCTACTGTGAAGTATGAAGTAACTATAAGTAGTAGCATAGTGAATGTAAAAATGAAGTATGTTCTTTTTGAAAATATCATCGTATTCCTTGATAGTTTGTGCACTTGATGAGAGCTATATTTTTCTTCTCTTGACTCTCATCTATAAGATTAAAAGAATTAAGTTCTATAACACTGTCACATTGCATATAAGAAGCTATATCTTTATGCGCAAAACTGATATCTATGACTATTAAATCCTTACCAAGGGGTGAACTTTTTTGCCAGATATCAAATTGGTCATGGCGTTTGTCTAAAAGAAAAACTTCTGAGCTGTATTTCTTGTTATATACGATCGCTCGTGAAGCGAGAGTCCAAAGAGTGACCCCAATAGCTTCATTTTTAGGATTTTTTATCTCCGCGTTTGCCTTGCTCATTATTTTCTCAAAACCATATATATCAAGTTGTAATGAGTTTTCATCTGGGAGAGGCACTATCTTTGTAGCTATCTCTATGTATATAAGAGCAGATAGCGTTATTCCCAGAAGTATAGAAAACAGAGTGTACCTCTTAGCCTTATCATATAAATAATAACTTCCTATGGGAATAAAAAGTAGATAAAAAAGTGCTGACCAGTGAGGAAGAGCCCGAGAATATAAAGAGTTGTAAGTGAAAAACAAGAAGAGAACGGAGCCAAATAAAGCCGATAATAAAAGTATGTCATTATCTGACTTGAAAGCTCTATATAAACCATAAAAGGCAATTGGAAATAGAAGTGGGTTATAAGTTGCAAACTGTCCACCAAGAGAAAGAAAAAGGTTCTGTAACTCTATGTTAGAGTTACCCATAACATGATTACTTTGGTAAGTGAAACTCTCCCAGTCAGTTTGTATGTTCCAGTATATTACAGGGAGTACAATGATAAACGCGAGAAGAATAGAAAGTATAATCTTAGGGTTGATAAATATGTCAACTCTTTTTTTTATGATGAAGTACAAAACAATAGGCAGTATAAAAAGAACGGCTGTATATTTTGAAAGTCCCGCAAGCCCAAGAAATAAGCCTAGAAAAAGCCAGTTCTTAATAGAATCATTTTTCTCTAAGTTAATAACGCAAAAGATAATTGGAATAATAAAAAGAAATAGAAGTGTATCAGGCATAAGCATAAGAAAAAGAGCATTAAATATAAACGCACCATGTAGGGCGAGCACTCCAATAAAGGCTTTTTTTGCATCTAAGTTGATTTGGTAAAGAAGTTTATAAACAAATATGGAAGTGATAAAACCAATAGTTATAGCGCTTACTCTAGCGCCAAACTCGTTTACTCCAAATACGGAAGTGAAAAGATACTGAGTCCAACCAACAAGAGGAGGGTGGTCATAGTAACTCCAGTCAAGATTAAGGGCATAAATAAGGTAATGAGCTTCATCTGCGCCAAGTCCGAGAAATGGAGCTGTCAGTAGCCTGAAAATGGCTACAAAACTGATGAAGTATAAAAGAGGAGAATGTTCTTTGCTAGTTAAGTTCATCAAGCTTGAATTTTAGCGTGTTAAATACCCAGTCAGGCGTAATGACTTTAATACATTGGTTATCAGTACATGGTGTTTTTCTATGGTTTGAAGCGCTTACACAAGGAGAACATGACATATGTGAGTAAATAGGCGTTGTAGGTCCTAGAGAACCATATAGAGCAGGAGTCTCAGGTCCAAATATAACAAACGTATGCATGTCAGTTATAGAAGCAAAGTGAGCGGGTCCTGAATCATTTGTTAGCATAAAAGCACAAACACTGTAAAGAGCGGGAAGTTGTAAAAATTTCACAGCCCCAGCAAAGTTAATACAGCGTTTATCATTTACATAATCGGCAAGAAGTTGCGCGCCATCTTTTTCAGAAGGAGCACCCGTAAGAAGCACTATCGCGTTTTCATTATACGCTAAGATTTTTTTAACAACTTCTCCATAATTTTCTCTATCCCAACGTCTTTGAGGAAGGAGGTCTGAAGCATTTGAATTTACTAAGATAACAGGATTTTTATCTTTATCAAAACCTTCATATATATCTGAAATAGTAGAAATAATAGCTTCTTGTTCTTCATCGCTAATAGTCGCTTTTGCTATTTCTATCTCTGAATCAGGAATGATTCTTTTCATAAATGGAAGTTCTTGGCTTTCACTTAAGAGTGCGTCAACAAGCGCAATGAAGTTTTTAGAGATATGTTGGTGCGCGTTATAAGCCACCTTATGCGTTAAAAAGTCTCCACGGTAAAGACCCTCGTTGTGAAACGCATGGAAACCTACAGTATTTGTAGCTCCACTAGCAGCGCTTAGTAGTGCCGTAAAACGAGAAAATAGCTCAAGGTCTATAACTGAGTCTATCTCTTTTTCTCTACACCATTTGAAGAATGCTAAAGAAGTCTGAGCGATTTCTAGGATGCCACTCTCATCTATAGTGAAAATATTTTCTTCTTTGACAGTCTCAAGAAGTTGTAGCGATGCCTTGTTTTTAGAGAAGATTACAAAGTAAAGTTCACCCTCTATATTTGCTTTGAGCTTACGCATAGCAGGGTCGACTAAGATGGCACTTCCCATTTCTGAGAGTTCAATAAGAAGTACGTTTTTTGCTTTTTGTTGCTTTGGTGGCACGAAAGCTTGTATAGTTTTTTTGATGATTGTACCTGCAAAAGCTAGGGGAACACCCGCATAATGGTCTATATTTCTCATTGTGTCTACATTCATTGTAATTTATCCTTCTTTATTTTAGTTGTTTATAGGTTTTTTGTGATTATGTTGTTTGTTTACTTTTTATCCAAAAGTATGAACCTGGTAAGGCACTGAGTATAAGTAGTAAACCATAAAGTATACTCATAGCAAGCACCTTCGTCTGGTCTGCTCCGACAAGCATGAAAATACCTATCATAGCACCTTCTCTAACTCCCCAACCCGCAAGTGATATGGGGACAATAGTAAGGAGAAATACAGGAGGAACAGCGATAAGCAGCATTTGAAAACTAAGGTCAAGTCCAAGTGCTAGAGAAAGTCCATACATCGTTAAAACTGAAAAAAGATGTACGATCACGGAAATACTAATATGCTTAATAAGTAGTAGTCTTGAGGCATAAAGAGAATTAAGTCTATTTGCAAGTCTTACAAAAAGGTTTAAAAATTTAATATTTGCTAGAAACTTTAAATGATGGAGTTGAAACAGCAGAAAAAATCCTATTATACCGACAAGCGCTATAACAATAATAAGCTGAGAAAAATCACTCTCAAACGTTCCATAAAAGATGAGTGAAGCCAAAAGGTTTAAAACTAAAAGTCCAACAAGTCCAACAACCCTATCTACAAAAACACCGTAAAAGGCGTCTTTTTTATCATACTCTTTTCTTGTAAGGTCGATGATACGAACTGCGTCGCCACCTATGCTAGATGGGAGAACTTGGTTGAAAAAAGTACCTTTGAAATAACTCTGAACATAAAAAGAGAGTTTCTCTTTGAAGACTAAAAGTTGAGAGATTTTAAACCATCGGTATGCGGCTAAGTATGTAGAGATAAGTTGCATTAGGAGTGCGACAACTATCCATCCACCATGCGAATTAAAGATGATTTTACTAAATTCAACAAAATCTATCTCACGAAATAGAAAGTAAAAAATAGCAATGGTAATTAGGAGTTTAATAATGTTTTTCATGAAGTATTATTTTAGCGAAATTATGATTAATTTTCCTCAAATTGATTGAGTAAAGCTTCACATTCACCTATATCAAAACTGCTAACAGCTGAGGATAGTTGAATGGAGAGTGTTTGGAAAGTTTCTATGTTATCCTTTTTTCCATGACTTTGAAGTTGATTGGAAAACTCTTGAATTAACTCTATGTCTCCGGAGGTTTTTACTTTTTGAAGTAGTTTTTGGAGTTTAGGATATGAGTTTAAGGATAGGGATAAAGCAGAACGATTAGTGAATGTATTGGGAGTTTTACTCTTAACTTTTTCACATTTTAAAAATTGGCTCATTGAATAAAAAAGTTTTTCGATGTCAAGTGGTTTATGTATGAAATCATCAAAGATTAAATTTTCTGGATCATCTATTTTGGATATTACAGATGCAGTAACGGCAATAATAGGTACATCTTTAAAGGACTTAATCTCCGTTGTGGCTTCATAACCATCTTTAGTTGGCATTCTAAGATCCATTAGGATTAAGTCTAGTTCCTTGCTCTTGGCAATGTCAACCGCTTCTTGACCATCCTCTGCAAAAAGCACTTCAATGGAAGTTGCTTTGAAATACTCTCGTAATAAATTTCTATTTAGCTCTATGTCGTCAGCTACAAGAACCGTGGCCTTTTCAAAGACAATGTCTAATTTCTGGTTTTTATAGTGAGATATATCCTCATCACTAATAGTTATGTCGTTGAGTGTTACAATAAATTCAGATCCAACGTTTTTTGTACTCTTGAGAGTTATGGAACCATTCATGAGTTCTACGAGTCTTTTAACGATTGCCAGTCCCAGTCCCGTTCCTCCATGCTCTTTGTAACTTTGATTCGAGTGTTGTGAAAAAGATTCAAACATATGTTCCTGCTGCTCTTGATCCATTCCTGTTCCCGTATCTTCGACCTCTATTATTAGGTTTGTTTTACCATTTTTATTTGAAGAAGTGGTTAGTCTAATGTCAATATGACCTTCTGTGGTGAATTTGATGGAATTACAAATAAGATTAAATAGTATTTGTCTCACTCTTATTTCATCCAAAAATAACGCGCTTGGAATCGAATTATCAACCTTTACATTTAGCTTTAAAGCCTTCTCTCTCGCTTTATTATGAAAAATACTTTGGATCTCTTGCGCTATGTCTCTAACGTCTACTGGCAGATACTCTATTTTTAGCTTGCCTGCTTCGACTTTTGAGAGGTCTAGTATGTCATTTATGATTGTTAGTAGAATTTTGGAACTATCTTGTACTGATTTAACATAGTTTTTATGAGTTGGATTTTCTATCTCTTTGTCTAATAAATCTGTAAAACCAATGATGGCGTTCATTGGAGTTCTAATCTCATGAGACATATTTGCAAGAAATTCAGATTTCATGCTACTCGCTTTATCAGCTTCTTCTTTCGCGCTTTGTAGTTCTAGAGTTCTAACATCAACCATTCCCTCCAGATTTTTGTTTACAGACTCTAGAGCTTCTTTGGTTCGATGTAGCTCTTTATGCGTTTTATCCATATATAGGACTATTTTATGGAGTCCGAACCACTCGAGTAGAACAAAAGCGGCATGAAGTAAAACTATGTCAAGACCACATCCATAATTAAATATGATTATTTCTAAACCAAGTATATCAACATTGAAAAATTGAAGATAGTTGAAAATAAGGTGGTGTGAAATGATAAATATAGACCCAAGTGAAATAACTTTAAAGTCTTTATATATTACAAGAAAAGATAGGGCGATAAAGATGTGAAAGTGCATTTCTATTCTACCAAGACTCTGTTGAATCATAATGACAGTGTATGTCATTAGAACTAAAGTAACTACATACGAGTAAGTTTGAGTTCCTTTATGTGTTTTATACGCAGCATAAGTTATGGCGGATAAAAGTCCTCCCCCAATGAAACCTAGATAAAAAGCATCAAAAAGATATGCAGTTATGGTGGAAACTATGAACCAATGAAAGAATATGAACTTTAGCATAAAAAGATCAGCCTCAACCAATCTTGTATTCTTGCCATTGAGTTGCACATCTAATTTATTCATTAAGTAAATCCTCTATATCTATTTTTATCTGTACAAAATCGTAGGGAAAAGCATTATAAACATATCTTATCTCTTTTTTGTTTGTAGTTCTTTTAACTATATATATATTAGCTGTGTGATCGTATTCTTCATTATTCATAAGGCTTTTAGAAAAGTAAACGTTAAACTCTTTTGTATAAGTCCTTAGAATAGTTTTATCTAAGTATATTCCCTTAAAGTCTTTGTTGAATGAGATTGCAAAATCTGAAGGTACATTTTTGTTTTCGGGGATAGATATATCTAAAAATTCTACGCCAACTCTCTCTTGTGTGTTTTGATTTAATCCAGAATAAAATTCATTTATGGCGGAAAGTCTAGGCATACAAATATCAGCGCAGCCTGAGTAGCCAAAAAAAACAATTTTAATGTCTTGATTGTCGTTTAGAATGAGAGGAAGAACTATCTCTTTATGAAGCTCTATTCTCGATACTCCCTTTGTGAAAAAAGTGGGTAAGATGACTATAAGTATGGATATGAGAAGAATTGAAAAGAGTAGTGCGAAAGCATAAAGTTTATTTTTAATCACTTGTTGAATTTATTTTTAATTTCAACTATTTCATCAATGTTTTCTACAAGCAAGTCAATAAGTTTTGGCTCAAAAGCTGTACCACTTTGTGATGTCATAAAATCTATAGCATCACTTAAACCCCATTGTTCTTTATAGACTCTTTTACTACAAAGAGCGTCAAAAACATCAGCAACGGCGCTTATACGACCAAATATGTGAATATCCTCACCTTTAAGGCCTCTTGGGTAACCACTACCATCCCATTTTTCATGATGTTCATAAGCTACTAAAGCTGCCGTTTTTAGAAGTGTATGAGTGGATTTATTGAAAATTTCCCAACCATAGGTAGTGTGTTTTTTCATCACTTCAAACTCTTCAAATGTTAGTTTTGCAGGTTTTAGAAGTATGGAGTCAGGTATGATAACTTTACCAATGTCATGCATTGGAGAAGCCATTTTTAAAAGTTCTACTTCTTTTTTGCTACATCCATAAGACTTTGCAAGTAATTCTGAGATTAAAGCGACTCTTGTAACATGATTACCAGTCTCTTCTGAACGATTTTCTCCAAGTTCTCCTAGTGTTGAGAGTACTTCTTTTTGAGTTGCGATAATGTCCTTTTTTAATTGAACTTCTTTAGTTATATCGTTTCTGAGACTAATATATTCGACAATTTTTCCATATGAGTTTAGTATGGGTGAGATAGTGGAATTAACATAGTAGTAGCTACCATCTTTTTTGATGTTTTTTAATACGCCACTCCAAACATTTTTAGCAGTTATGGTGTCCCACATATTTGTATAGAGTGCTTTTGGAACATCTGGACTTCTAACAAGATTATGATTTTGACCTATAAGTTCCTCACGTGTGTATTGACTTGTCTTACAGAATTTATCATTGACATAAGTTATGTTTCCTTTTATATCGGTTTTAGACACTAAGGCACTGGCATCAACAACCATCTTGTATTGTTCAAGTAGTATTTTAGTGTCGTCTACTTCGACCTGCAACTGTTTTCTAGCCATAAAGAGTTCAACATGCGTTTTAACTCTATGAATGAGTTCACTTTCTTCAAATGGTTTTGTTATATAGTCTTCAGCACCATACTCGAAGCCTTTGTTTATACTTTCTTTATTTGCATTTGCCGATAAAAATATAATTGGAATTTGTTTATAAAGTGGATCGTTTTTTATGATTTGTGCAGTTTGATAACCGTCTATTCCTGGCATGTTGATGTCAAGAAGGATAAGGCAGTGTTGTCTCATCTTTAGTTGATCTATGCCTTTTTCCCCACTAGTGGCAAAAAAAATGTTGTATGAATTTGTGGATTTTAATACATTTGCGGCAATCTGAATGTTTTTTGTATTATCATCGATAATTAATACATTCGCTTTTTCAAGTGTATTCATAAATTCTCCAAAATATTTTTAAATATTAATGCAAGTATACATAAATCACTATTAAGTAGTAGTAAAGAATTAATAAAGAATTTGTCTATGAAATGCTTTTTTTAGATTTTTATTTTATGGTCTGCTATTTGTAACATCTCTTTATCCCCAGAACTATCTCCATATGCGTATATATGTTCATAATCAGCGAGGTTTAGATGTTTTTTAATCCTTATTTCTTTTTCTCTTCCATGACAATTTTTTGTAAGAAAGTTCCCACTAAAATGTCCATCTACAAACTCTAATTCTGTAGATAAAAGATCTACGTTATGTTTATTTGCAAAAGGGAGTAACCAACATCTCATTGACGCAGAAACAATTAATACCTTATCCCCATTTTTTATATGGTCTAAAAATTTCTTATAAATATCTTCTCTTAATATTTCATCTAATTTTTCATTAGAATAATCTAGCGCGATTTTTTTAAACTTTACTTCTTCTATACCTTTGAAAAAGAGCTGAAGAAAGAGCTTTTTAGCATAAGAGTTATCCATAATTTTTGTTTTATAGAGTATGAAGACAGGAGAGAATATGATTAATTTTAAGTAGTATTTATTTGTGCCAACCGCATACTTTACAAACTCTCCAAGAGAGTCTTTAGTCGTAAGTGTTCCATCGAAGTCAAAGAGGGCTAGATTCACTTTTTATTCTCATCAAAAGCGTATCGCTCATCAAAGTAACACTTACCACGAGGAAGCCATTTAGGTATGGTATAAAACTCTTCTTTTTGCTTTTTTAAATGAATGTCTTTGTACTTTTGATAATTAAAGCCTATGCAAGTCGCAAGATAAAAAGAA
>CAWUTM010000029.1:0-20441 GCA_963925755.1 uncultured Sulfurimonas sp.
GCCATGAAAAGAGGTGGAATGTATGACCTCATAGATGGCGGTTTTTGTCGCTACTCTACAGATAATGAATGGATCGTGCCACACTTTGAAAAAATGCTTTATGATAATGCGCTTCTGACTGGCGTTTATACAGATGCTTATCTATCCTACGAGGACAATAGCTACCTTCAAACAGCAAAAGAGTGTGCAGACTTTTGGCATAACTTTATGAGTGAAGATGACCTTTTTTACTCCGCAAGTGACGCGGATAGTGAAGGTGCGGAGGGAACTTACTTTGTATACGCTTACGAAGAAGTTTATTCGTGTTTAATAAACGCAGGTTACAAAGATGTAGAGTCAATGTGTGAAGAGATGTCAGAGACACACCTTGGAAATTTTGAAGGTAAAAACATCATAAGATTTAAAGATGCTATTCCTGAGTGGTTTTCTGATGTTAAAGTTTTACTTAGCGGTTTACGAAGTGTGCGACTCTACCCTTTCATAGATAAAAAAGTACAGACTTCATGGTCAAGCATGATGATTAACTCTCTATTTAAACTGGGTTCTGTGGATGTAACTTATAAAGACAGAGCTGTTAAAAATCTTGACGCTCTTTTAAAAACTATGTTTCTTGATGGCGTTTTATATCACACAACACTTATACATAAAAAACCAAAAGTAGAAGCTTTTTTAGAAGACTACGCTTACTTGGCTCAAGCTCTTATGAGTGCGTTTAACTATACAGCAGACGAGGTTTATCTTATAAATGCGCATCGTCTTGCGAACAAGGCGCTTGAACTCTTTTATGAAAAAGGTCTATGGAATTTTAGCGTAGGAGAGTTTATCACTCAAGCTGAAACTTCGGACAATACATACATAAGTTCTATTAGCATAATTGTAGATGTTTTACTTTCTCTTGGAACTGCTCTACAAGACGAAAAATATACTCATTTTGCTTATAAAACTATGGAGTACAACTCTTATGAACTCGGGAGAAAACCAATTTACGCGCCTTATATGCTTACTCAAGTTTTACGACACCTCAAGGGTGACAGAATCATTAAATCATCAGAGGAAAACTTAAATAACAATGCGTATGCGCTTGCAAAGCTTACCTATCCTTTTACTTACTTAAAAGCCACCGCGGATGAAGATTTTATGATTTGTGGAGACAAGAGTTGTTTTTCAAATACAAAAGATATAAATGAAGTAAATAGTCTCTTAACAAACTCTTTTTAATAATTATTGATTTATAATTTAGAATAGACAGAGGAGTTTATATGGGTTCAAAAAGAAAAATGATAGATGATGAGTTACAAGATAAGAGTGTTTTAAAAGAAATAGTGCATGATGAGAGAAGAAAAGATAAAGGTGACAAGAAAAAAAGAGTTGCAGTTTGGATTAAAGAAGAAATTTTAGAGTATGAAAATGAATTAAAATCACTTCAGATTGAACTACTTAAGATGCAAAACTATGTAAAAGAGACTGGTCAAAAAGTTCTTATGATTTTTGAAGGCCGTGACGCAGCGGGGAAAGGTGGTACGATTAAACGTATAACAGAGCACCTCAATCCTCGTGGTGCGAGAGTAGTGGCACTTGACAAACCAAGTGACACTGAAACAACTCAGTGGTACTTTCAAAGATACACACACTTCCTCCCATCAGCGGGAGAGATAGTTCTTTTTGATAGAAGTTGGTATAATCGTGGTGGTGTTGAGCCTGTTATGAATTTTTGTACGCAAGAAGAGCATAAAGAGTTCTTACATGAAGTTCCAGAATTTGAAAAAATGCTAGTAAATTCTGATATTAAAATATTTAAATTTTACTTTTCAGTATCTAAAGATGAGCAGAAAAAACGATTTGACGAACGCCGTACGGATCCACTTAAGCAGTACAAACTTTCACCAGTAGATGAAAAATCACAAGGTTTATGGGATAAGTACACAATAGCTAAGTATTCTATGCTCTTAGCTTCCCATACAGAACATTCTCCATGGACTATTATTCGTTCAGATAACAAGAAAAAAGCTCGTATAAATTGTATTAAGCATATCTTGACACATATGGAATACTCTGATAAGATTAGTCCCAAAAAGCTCACAGCTGATGAAAAGATACGAATACATGCAAATGATGAGATAAAAATCATGGAAACAGAGATGAGTCTCAAAAAAAATTAAAAGGAGATACTAAATGAAAGCAGTTATATTTACAACAATCATCGCTCTTGGTGTGATGAGCACGCTAGCAGGTTGTGAAAAACCAGACTACCAACACCCTGGATACAGAAGTGGGAAAGTAAAGTAATCCTATTTAACATTTTTTGCTATAATCTATCTTTTATATTTAAAAGGTAGTTTATGCTTAAAACATTAGGTAAGTTTATATTTATGATCCAACTAGGCTTCAAATATATCGCCATCTTCAAAAAAACATTTTTTCATCCCTTTATAAGTCTCAAACCAGCATACACTCAACTTTCAATTGATCGACAAAACTATTCTAAACAAGTGTTACAGTTTCTTAATATTGAGCTTAAAATCATAGGTTCTCTTCCCTCACAAAATCGTGTTCTTTATGCTATAAACCATCGTTCTCTTCTTGACATTATCATAATGGAAAATGTCTTTTCAAAAAACAACAAAAGTGGTTCTTGGATCGCGAAACAAGAGCTTCTTGATTCTCTCATATATGGTAAATTTTTTGAGTACAGTGGTTGCATTAGCGTTGACTTAGAAAATAAGAAAGGACTTTTAAGTTTTTTTAAAAGTATTAAAAAAACTTTTAAAAAGGTAGATACAATGAACCTTTATATGTTTCCAGAAGGCGAACGCTTTAAGGGTGATGGTATTCATTCATTTCAAAGTGGTGCTGCAAAGATTGCTAAAGCGAATAAACTTACCGTTGTTCCTGTGTTTATAAATGGAAAAATGGAAGAAGTATTTGAAAACGCTCCTTACAAAGACACAGTTACGGTTACGGTACACATAGGGAACTCTATAAGCCATGAAAACCTTGAAGATGACTACAATACATTTTATAATGAAATTAAGAAGGCTTACTAAATGAAGTTAGGTGTAAACATAGACCATGTAGCGGTTCTGCGTGAGGCGAGACAAGTAAACGATCCAGATATTCTTCAAGCCCTTTATGTCGCTTGTGAGAGTGGAGCTGACCAGATAACCATTCATCTACGCGAGGATAGACGCCATATTCAAGATATAGACGTAAAGAGTATCATGGCGTTTAGTAAGGTTCCTGTAAATCTCGAGTGTTCAATAAATCGTGACATTTTAGATATTGTGAGTGCGTTGCAACCACATCGAGCAACACTTGTACCAGAGAAACGCGAAGAAGTCACCACCGAAGGTGGACTTGACGTTATTACCCATGAAGACGCGACACTGTATGCTATCGAGCAACTCCATGATGCTCTTATTCCTGTTTCCCTCTTTGTAGACCCTACTATAGAGGCTATGGAGAAGAGTAAGGAATTAGGTGCTGAAATGGTAGAACTTCACACTGGTCTTTTCGCAAACCTTTTTGCTATGCTCAACTCATCACTTCCTCACTCCAACTACACTATAAAAGAGTTGCAACTCCCACGTTATGAACTCAGCGACAGACTAGAAAAAGCGATAGAAGATATAAAAAACTCTGCTATTTATGCAAACAAACTAGGCCTTGAAGTTGCGGCTGGACATGGACTTAACTACCATAATGTACATGAGATGATGAAAATAGAAGAGATAGTAGAACTTAATATCGGTCAAAGCATCATAGCTCGTAGTGTTTTTTCAGGTCTCAGTGACGCAGTTAAAGAGATGAAAAGACTCACGACAAGAAATGTCTAAACCTACAATAGCCATTAGTGTCGGTGATCTTAATGGCGTCGGCATAGAAATTGCCCTTAAAGCCCATTCTAATGTATCAAAACTATGTAACCCTGTCTACTGTATAAATAAAGAACTACTCTCGCAAGCTTCCACTCTTTTATCACAAGAAATTCCTCAAGATTTTATACTCAAAGAAGTAGAAGGTTTATTTGATATACAAGCTGGAGTTGTAGATGCTAATAGTGGTAAATATTCTTATGACTCTTTTATCCGTGCAATACAGATGTGTGAAAAAAAAGAAGCGAACGCAGTCGTGACAATGCCAATACATAAAGAAGCTTGGATGAAGGCAGGACTAGAATATAAAGGACATACAGACCTTCTACGTCAGTATTTTGATAAAGATGCCATAATGATGCTTGGATGTGAGGAGATGTTTGTTGCCCTTTTTACAGAGCATGTTCCACTTAAGGCTGTCCCCTCAATGATAGAATACAAAAAATTAAAACAGTTTTTTATAGATTTTCATAATGCTATTGGAAATGACAAAGTAGCCGTTCTTGGTCTGAATCCTCATGCAGGCGACAATGGTGTTTTGGGGAATGAGGAGCTAAGAATAATGAAAGCGATAAAAAGTGCAAACAAGAAAATTGGCTTAGAACAGTTTTTCGGTCCAATCGTTCCAGATGTCGCGTTTACTCCTCACTTTCGTAAAAATTTCAAATACTTTATAGCCATGTATCATGACCAAGGTTTGGCGCCTCTTAAAGCTCTGTACTTTGACGAGAGTGTAAACATCTCACTTAATCTTCCTATCGTTAGAACTTCAGTAGATCATGGTACTGCGTTTGACATAGCCTACAAAGGGAATGCAAAAACATTAAGTTATATGAATGCTATTAAAAGCGCTATTGATTTAGTTATTTAACTCTTCGTCTTCCCTGTCATCGATATAAACTAAAGATTAAGATATGAATTTTCTTATCTTTATTATAAGTTGTACTTTTCTATGCTAGAATAATAAAAATGCAAAGGAAGGAATAATATGAAAATGATTATGGCATCATCAAAGGAAGCTGAAGAAGCTTATACACTAGTAAGAAGTTTACAAAAAAGATTTGCGCAAAAGCTTGATACTCTTAGCCTTGAATTAGGTGAAGGTAAAAAGTTTGAAGAAGTCACTTGGTTAAGAGACAATGGTCTCCATGGTGGAGGCAGTCGTTTTGAGTCTAGAGACACTTCACTCTTTAACGCAGCAAGTATAAATGTGTCTCAAGTGCACTATGATGAAAATCCAGAAAAAAGCCTCAAGAGCGCAACAGCTATTTCCACTATTATCCATCCAAAAAATCCTAATGTTCCATCTATTCATATACATATAAGTCTTACAGAACTTAGAGACTCTTCCTCGTACTGGAGAGTTATGGCTGATCTTAATCCAAGTATTTCTAATAAACAAGATACAGATACTTTTAGCAACTCTTTAAAATTGCTCAGTGGCTCTCTTAACGATGAAGGGTGTCTCCAAGGAGATAAGTACTTTAACATTCCTGCTTTAAAACGCACTAGAGGAGTTTCTCACTTTTACCTAGAAAATTATGCGACAGGGAACAAGGCAGAAGACTTTAAACTTGCAAAAGAGTTTGGTGAGGGCATTATAGATACATATGTAGATATTATTAATGCTGCGTTTAAAACAAGAACTGAGATTTCTAATGAAAATAAAAAAGAACAACTTGCTTACCACACACTCTATCTTTTTCAAGTCTTAACGCTTGATAGAGGAACAACATCAGGGCTTCTTGTCCATTCTCAAAATGACGTTGGCATAATGGGTTCACTTCCAACTCATATTGATAGAGAACTTCTAGCATCTTGGAGTGAGAAAGTTCCATCACCACAAAATGAACTTGTAAGTGACTTAGCGAAGAACATTAATGAAAAAGGTGAGATAGACGTAGCTACGAAGATAAAATTAGCGTCTGCAATAAGAGAACACTATAAAAAATACCCACAAGCTCTTGACCTTCAAGCAAGTGGAAACACTATACCAAGTACAGTAAGCAATCACGCTAGACCTTAGTATAAACCCAAGTTTTCTTCTGGTAAACATACCAGTAGATGACTCCTTTTATCAGTGTTTCTATATTCATAATAATAAAAATAGCGATAATCCCATAACCAAGATAATAAGCTATGTATGATGGAAGCACTCTAAAAACCCATAAGGAAAATAGATTTATTTTCAGCGTTATTTTAGTAGCGCCTGCGCCACGCAGGGCGGAAGAGTAAACAAACATAATGGCCAAAGGAATCTGCGCTAAACCAACTAAAATAAGATATTTAGAAGCCACTGCAATCGTTAAAGCATCTTTTGTAAAAAACGACACTAAAAACTCGGGAAAAAGTATAAGTACAATTCCAACGCTTCCCATAAACACATAAGCAATTCTTCCACTAATGATTCCCATGTTGTAAGCCTTGTCGTACTCTTTTGCGCCGATACTCTGTCCCACTAAAGCCATAGCAGCAATAGCAAAACCAAAACCAGGCATAAACGCGATGCCCTCCACTCTCAGTCCTACTTGATATCCAGCGAGTTCTGCCGTTCCATAAGCCGTGATGATGGAAACAAAAACTAAAAAACTCATACTTGAGATTCCTCTATCTAGAGCTGCACTCCAGCCTACGTGCCAAGCTCTAATCAAATCTTTTATTCGTATAAGTGGAATAAAGTCTAGTTTAGAATTCATCTTTTTTATTAAAATATAGTATGCGAAAGCGTTAAAAGTATAAGCGATAATAGTAGCGATAGCAGCGCCCTCTATACCATAGGCGTCAAAGCCAAAATGACCAAAAATAAGTACGTAGTTTAAAAAAGCGTTTAAAAGCGCCGAGAAAAGTTTGATATAGAGTGAACTTTTGGTATCTCCCGCTGCTGATAGCGCATTATAGAGTAAGGTGTCTATAAAGATTACGACTATTCCCAAAGAGATGATTTTAAAGTATTTTGAGCCTTCGTCTACTACCGCGTCTGACGCGCCCATAAGAATGTAAACAGACTCACTTCCAAAGTATCCCCCAAGGCTAACAAAAAAAGACAAAGCAATTGAAAATAGCGTGAGTGAAAAAAGAAGAGAGGAGGCACGGTGTTTTCTACCTTGACCGATAAAACGCGATATAAGTGCATTTCCTCCCACCACGTAAAGAGTCATTAAAACATTTATCACCATCATAAACTGCATGCTCAGACCAACACCCGCCAAGGCCGCCGTACTAATAACACCAACCATAAGCATGTCAATAAGAACTTGGAGAATATCCACAAGATGTTTCAGCGCTGCAGGAATGGCTAAAGCAAAGACTTGTTTAGTATCCTTTGAGATTAATCTAAGTATTTTGCTACCTCTTTTATTTCTTCGATAAGGGCTTCTTTGCTACTAAAGATTAAAGTAGTCCTCTCTTTCACATCTTCATTGAGTGGTGTAAAGTCAAAAACTAAAACATAATGTACAATTTTTACCTTCTCACCATAAAGTTCTTCCCACTCTAAAGACATCTCTGCTACTTCGCCTTGCATATCTACAACAACAGCTGGATAGAGTCTCGTAATTCTCGAAAGGTCTAAGTCACCTTCTTCTGTTTTATATATTTTATTTTTCATTGTTTAAACTCTTACTCATCTCACCTTTCCTCATCTTTAAAAAAGCTAAAAAACCGAGGAGTGTTCCTATTACAATAAAAAAAACTCCTAACATATCATCATGTTCATAAGCCATAATTATCCAACATATATCTGCGAAAAGATACACGATAACTGCTTCATATACTTTTCCTTTGTATGTTAAATATGCCCCTATATTTAAAAGTATGCCACCAATTATTGCAAAATTCATACTGATATTTCCTCAATTTTTTCTCTTTTAAGTACCCAAGCATAGTAGATACCACCTATCATAAACGCCACACCCATAATTATCGCTATAGTTTCTAAAGAAAAGTCATGAGTTGCTAAAAATCCTATCATATAAGAAGTAAACGCGGCTGAACTTAAAAAAAGCATATCGTTATAGGCAACTATTCTGCCATAATACTTTTCTTCAATGTTCTTTTGTAAAAGTGTATATGTATACGACCAGAGTGTCGTAGTAAAAAAGCCGACCACAACACTCGCTAAAAGTGAAAGATAAAAGTTTTCCATCATAAATGCCCATAACCAAACACTCAAACCTTGAAATACAAATATATAAATAAGCCGTTTATTATTTATCCATTTTCCCAAAACAACAGGTCCTATAACTAAACCAATCGCGCGGGAAGAGTGTAATAATCCTAGGGCTAAGGATGTTGCAATAATAGAAGCATAGTATGTATCTACCATTAAGGCAACCAATGCGTCAAAAGCGGTTAAACCTACAAAGGAGTGAACGAGCATAAGATGCAAGGCCTTTGGCGTCTTTTTCACATATATAAACGTATCTTTCATCATAGAGAGAAAATTTTCTTTAGCCTTTTGCATCCGCACACTTATCTCTAAGCCCCATAATAGCTTAAATGCCAGTATAAACATCAAGGCATCTAACACAAATGCAAGTTTAATCCCAAAAATATAAACAACAAAACCGCTAATAGCCATACCTAAAGTATAAGAAATTGACCAGATAATAGAATGAAGTTCATTTGCTTTTTGCAGTTTATCTCCATCAAGTACTTTTGGAAGCAGTGACATCTCAGTTGTAAAATAAAAAGAGGCAGCAGCCATTTTAAAAAATATCAATACATAAAGAAATGGCAAATCGGCAATAGTGTTGATAAATACTAAAGATATTGTAGCAATGATCTCAACACCTATTAATATTAACATCAATCTTTTAGGAGGAACGCTATCTATAATCGAACCAGAAAATGGCGCTTGAACTACCCCCGCTAAAAAATGTAGCATTGCTACAAATGCAACAATACTCGCTGAGACTTCCATATTAATAAGAAGCGTATAGATGGCGACATTACTAAACCATGCTCCAAAATAGGATATAAGCTGTATAGTAGATAATCTTCGTAAAAGGGTATGGGAGTTTAATAGTTCTATATATTGTTTCATTAGCGCAAGATTATCATAATAAATGCCGCAGTACAAAAAAAAATCAAAATTTCATTAAACTTATAATTCAAGGTGCCGATATATACTCTAATATTTATACTTTAAAAGAGGAGTATGTCATGGATGGCATAGAAAATGTTGCAAAACAACAACAATCACAAGTGAGTTCTAGTGAGTCTCAAGGAAGAGCAGCTCAACAGACACCCCAACAAATACCGAAGCTTCAAACGGTTAAGCATGAGAATGTGGTAAGTGATATTCAAGATGCATCAAAAGTAAGTGCTAAGATTAACTCAAAAGAACAAGTTCAAAATTTGGTTGATGATCTTAATAAAGCAATGGCTCCAATGAATACAAACTTAAAATTTGGAGTTGATAGCGACGATATCTTTTATGTATCTGTAATTGAATCAGAAACGAGTAAAATGATAAGAAGATTTCCAGCTGAACAAGCAGCGGATTTTCTACCTAAAATGCAAGAAGTTACTGGTATCTTATTTGATTTAAAAGGGTAATCTACAACTGCCCTTTGCATCACTAAAAATTCTATATACGCTATATCTTGTAGACTCTAAATATCTTAATAAATAGACATTACCCTTCTTTACTAACCATATATTAATACTTTTTATTGTAAAATATTCCTAATAATTTTACATTTTATAGGGTTTATACATGAAAAAAGAAGTCAAAAAAGTAGTCCTTGCCTATTCTGGTGGACTTGATACAAGCATTATTTTAAAATGGTTACAAGATGAATACAAAGCGGAAGTTATCACTTTTACAGCTGACCTTGGTCAAGGTGAAGAGGTTGAACCAGCTCGTCAAAAAGCGCTTGACAATGGTATTAAACCTGAAAATATTTTTATTTTAAACATTCAAGAAGAATTTGTAAAAGATTATGTTTTTCCTATGTTTAGAGCAAATGCCATCTATGAAGGTGAATATCTTTTAGGTACTTCTATCGCCCGTCCACTTATCGCTAAAAAGCAGATTGAAATCGCTGAAAAAATGGGTGCTGATGCGGTGTCTCATGGCGCAACTGGAAAAGGTAACGATCAAGTTAGATTTGAGCTTGGCTACCTTGGTCTTAACCCAGACATCACAGTAATCGCGCCATGGAGAGAGTGGGACTTAAACTCACGTGAAAAACTTTTAGCATATGCTAAAGAGCATGGAATCAATATCGATCAAAAACATGTTGATTCAGAAGGAAATCCTACTGTTAGCCCTTACTCTATGGACGCGAATTTACTTCATATTTCTTACGAAGGACTTCACTTGGAAGACCCAATGAATGAACCTGAAGAGTCCATGTGGTTATGGTCAAATAGCCCAGAAAATGCTCCAGATGAAAAAGAGTATATTACTATTGGCTACAAAAATGGTGATCCAGTTTCTTTAAATGGAAAAGAGCTTTCACCTGCTACTATCCTTAGAACTCTTAATGAATATGGAAACAAACACGGTATTGGACGTATTGACATTGTTGAAAATCGTTTTGTTGGTATGAAAGCGCGTGGTTGTTATGAAACGCCAGGTGGAACGATTATGCTAAAAGCTCACCGAGCAATCGAAAGTATCTGTCTAGACCGTGAAGAAGCGCATATGAAGGATGGTATGATTCCTAAATATGCAGAACTTATTTATAATGGTTTTTGGTTCTCTCCAGAACGTGAAATGTTACAAGCTGCGATTGACACAACACAAAAGTATGTTCAAGGTACAGTTAAACTAAAGCTTTATAAAGGAAATGTTGAAGTTGTAGGACGTGAGTCTGACATGTCTTTATATTCTGAAGAACACTCAACATTTGAAGAAGATGAAGTGTATAATCAAAAAGACGCGGAAGGCTTTATTCGCCTCAACGCATTACGAAGAATTATCGCTGGTAAAAAAAGAGGAACTAAATAATGATTAAAATAGATATGAATTCTCCAGAGTTTATTGAGAGAATGGAAAAAACCGTTAAGTTTACAGATAAAGTCATTGCACAATTTGGTTGGGAGTATAATCCACAAGCAGATGTAAATGAAGGTGTACAGATGGGCCTTGCTCGCAACAAGATGATGTACAACAAACTTTTTTGCCCATGTTTCATGGTTGAAGAAGTGGATGGAAAACCACAATCAGTTGATAATAGAACTTGTCCATGTACACCCGCTATTGAAAAAGAGATTCCCCAACTTGGTGCTTGTCACTGTGGAATCTTTTGTACACCAGAATTTGCAGCAGCAAAAAGAATCGAACTTGGAATGGAAGAAGTTACTCATACTCACTCACGCGGTCTTACAATAGAAGAAGCTAAAATGCTAGTAAACAAAAGTGAATTAGATAGTGATGAGATGATCTCTTTACTTGAAGCACGTGAATTAAAAATGGTTGACTTTAAACTTGTTGACGTGCGCGAGCATATGGAATGGCAAATGGCTCATATTCAAGGTGCTGACGCGCTTGTACCAACTTCTTCATTTTTTCAAACTTGGGATGAACAAGGATATTCAAAAGATGACAATATAATTCTTTATTGCCATGTTGGAAGTCGTTCAGCTCATGTCGCAAAAATATTAACAGATATGGAATATATGCATATTGGAAACTTAACACACGGTATCGTAGCATATGGTGGAGAGAAGGAAAAATAATGAAAGTACTATTAATAAAAGACGTTAAGAGTCTTGGTAAAAAAGGCGAAGTTAAAGAAGTTAAAGATGGTTATGGGAAAAACTTTTTAATTGGTAAAGGATTTGCAAGATCTGCAACACCTGAGATATTAGAACAACATAAACAAGACGAACTCATAGTTGCAGAGAATCTTGAAAAAGAAGTAAACTTACTCAAAGACATTGCTGCAAAACTTGATAAGGCAGAAATAGTCATTACTAAAAAGTTGGGAAGTAATGGCCACCTTTTTGGTTCAGTAACAAAAGAAGAGATAGCCGTAGCTCTTTTAGAACAACATAATATAGAAATCGACAAAAAGCACATCAATGAAAAGTCTGCTATAAAAACTGTTGGTGAACATGATCTAGATTTTAAATTGGGTCATGGTCTCCATGCGACATTACATGTAGATGTTCAAGGAGAATAGTTTTTGTTTGACGCAACTACTATACTAGCCTACAAAGGAAAGAACAAAGCCGTTATTGGCGGTGATGGACAGGTTACTTTTGGTGATTCTGTTCTTAAAGCGAATGCCACTAAAATCCGTACACTTCATCATGGACAGATCCTTGCCGGTTTTGCGGGAAGTACCGCTGACGCTTTCAATCTTTTTGATATGTTTGAAGAATTTTTAGAAAATAAAAAAGGTGACCTTTTAAAATCAGTAGTTGAGTTTTCCAAAGCTTGGAGAAAAGACAAGGTGCTACGTCGCTTAGAAGCGATGATGATAGTTTTAAATAACGACCATATTTTTATCCTCACAGGAAATGGCGATGTAGTCGAGCCTGAAGATGGTGAGATTGCGTCTATAGGTAGTGGTGGCAATTATGCCATTTCAGCTGCTCGCGCTTTAAAAAAACATGCGAACCTTGATGAAGAGACTCTTGTAAAAGAGAGCTTAACGGTAGCGGCAGACCTCTGCATCTATACAAATCACAATATAAAAACACTGACACTAGAAGAGAAATAATTATGGATTTAACACCTAAAGAGATAGTGGCATACCTCGATAAATATGTTATCAGTCAGCACAATGCAAAAAAAACAATTGCGTTGGCTCTACGAACTAGATATAGAAGAATGCAATTAGATAAAGAGCTTCAAAGAGAAATTACGCCAAAAAATATTCTTATGATAGGTTCTACTGGAGTTGGAAAGACTGAAATATCTCGGCGTTTAGCTCGTATGATGAAAGTTCCTTTTATAAAAGTCGAAGCGTCTAAATACACTGAAGTCGGCTATGTAGGCCGTGATGTTGAGTCCATGATAAGAGATTTAGTTGTCAACTCTATAAGCATAGTAAAAGCAGAATTTGAAGAGAATAGCAAAGAAAAAATAAATAACTATGTCTTAAATAAAATAGTAGAAAAACTACTACCACCTCTTCCTGAATCTGCAAGTGAAAGTAAAAAAGAAAGTTATCAGTTACTCTTAGCGTCTATGGAAAAACGTGTGAGTGATGGGGAAATGGATGATAAAATCATTAAAATTGAAATTGATAAAATTAATGTAGAATTTAATGACACAAACCTTCCTCCTGAGATGCTAAAAGTACAAGAAAGTTTCTCAAAAGTGTTTGCAACAATGAGTAAAGAAGACAATACTCAAGAGATGACAGTAAAAGATGCAAAAGTCCTCCTTCTGCAAGAAGCGAGCGCCAAGCTTATAGATACTCCAACACTTAATGCGGAAGCTCTACGTCGTGCTGAGAATGGCGGTATAATATTTTTAGATGAAATAGATAAAATAGCATTAAGCGAAAAAACTTCCGGACGCAATGACCCAGGAAAAGAAGGGGTACAACGTGACCTTTTACCAATAGTCGAGGGTTCAAGTGTTTCAACAAAATATGGAACTATTCAAACTGACCATATTCTTTTTATTGCTGCGGGTGCTTTTCATGTGAGTAAACCTAGTGATTTAATTCCTGAACTGCAAGGAAGATTTCCATTACGAGTGGAACTTGAATCTCTAACAGAAGACACTCTTTATAAAATTCTCACTCAAACTGAAAACTCTCTACTCAAGCAATACATAGCACTATTAGGCGTAGAGGGCATGAGTTTAAAATTTGATGATGAAGCGATTAGAGCCATTGCCAAACTTGCGCATAAAGCCAATGGAAGTACGGAAGACATAGGTGCGCGTAGACTCCATACTGTATTAGAAAACATATTAGAAGAAATTAGTTATGACGCTGATGAATATAACGGCAAAGAGTTTGTTGTTACAAAAGATTTAGTTCATAAGAAACTTGATAAAGTCGTCGAAGATGACGACCTCTCTCGGTATATATTATAGTCCTGTAAAAAAGTTAAACTTCTTTACTCTGTTGACACAACTGTGGCGACTAACAACAGACAGCAAAGTCTGTAAATTATAGACAAGGTAAAACAATGACAAAAGCTGGTTTTGTATCTCTCATAGGTCGTCCAAACGCAGGTAAAAGTACTTTAATGAATTCACTTCTAGGTGAAAAAATCGCGATGGTTAGTCAAAAAGCAAATGCAACAAGACGACGATCAAATGCTATAGTTATGGTAGAAGATACACAAATAATTTTTGTAGACACTCCTGGACTACATGAACGTGAAAAAATTCTTAATCAATTTATGCTCGATGAAGCGCTCAAAGCTATGGGCGATTGTGACTTAATCGTTTACTTAGCTCCAGTAACTGACAGCGTTGAACATTATGAAAAATTCTTAAGACTTAACAAGAAAAATGTGAAGCATATTATTGTTATTAGTAAGATTGACCAGGTTAAACAAGAGAAACTGTTTAAAACTATTGCCTCTTACAATCAATTTTCAGACCATTTCGAGGCACTAATACCAGTTGCAATCTCTAAAAAAGTAGGTCATGAAGACTTACTCAAAGTTATATGTAAAAATTTACCGGAATCCCCTTTTCTTTTTGACCCAGAAGATTTAACAAGTGAGCTTGTTCGTGACATATATGCAGGTTTTATTCGTGAGGGAATTTTTGAGAATGTAAGTGATGAAGTTCCTTATGAATCAGATGTTATCATAGAAAGTATTGACGAAGAGGATCATGTAGATGTTATAACTGCAATGATTATCATAGAAAAAGAGTCTCAAAAAGGAATTATCATTGGTAAAGGCGGAGAGTCTATTAAACGTATAGGTAAGTCCGCACGTGAAAAAATAGAGAGACTTAGTACTAAAAAAGCATATTTAAACTTACAAGTTACAGTAAAAAAAGGTTGGACAAAGGATGTTAACTTTTTAAAAGAGATCGGATACGATAATGATAAATAAAAAATATTTACTAATAAAAATATTTACTGTTTTTTTACTTATAAACAGTACTCTTTTTGGTGATATTTTATCTGACTATAGACTTAATGGAATTGAAAATATTGAGAAGCAGATGGATGCCGATCTAATGAAACAAGAGTATTGGAATAAGTATTTAAATAATGTCAATACTACTTTTGGCTACATTGAATCATACTCGAATATATTAGTATGTGACAAGTCTCTTGCTACTCTTACTTTATACATACAAGATTGTAATGGTTCATATAACTTAAAACGAGAATATGGTGCGTTTACAGGTGAAGTTAAAGGTGATAAAATTAAAGAAGGTGACCTTAAAACACCAGTTGGTATATATGATATTACAAAAAAAATCTCTAAAGTAGACTCATTCTATGGTCCAATGGCATTTGTAACCTCTTATCCAAATATTTATGATACATACAGAGGAAAAAATGGTTCAGGGATATGGATACATGGTCTTCCAACTAAACAAAAACGAGATGAATATACAAAGGGTTGTATAGCAATTAATAATCAAAATATTGAGTGTTTAGATCGAAATATAGATATAAGTCAAACACTCTTACTTATTAATGAAAAAGAAATATCTAAAAATGTATCTAAAAATGTACTTGCCAATATATTATCTCAACTCTATAAGTGGCGATATGCTTGGTTATATAATGATATAAAATCTTATCTTCAGTTTTATGATGCAAACTTTATACGATATGATGGTATGAAAATACAAAAGTTCAAAACCTATAAAACACGAATATTTAATAAAGACGAGAGTAAAACAATTATCTTTAATAAAATCAATATCATTCCTTATCCTAATACTGATGATATGTATAAGATTACATTTTTAGAGAAATACCATTCTGATAGTTTCACATTTACAGGTAATAAAGTTTTAATTGTTAAATTAACTGATTCTCAAATCAAAATCATCACAGAAAAATAGATGAAATATCTTTTCATCTTATTTATACTTCTCTTTACTTCTGTGTATGCGGAAGTTCAACTTATTAAAAAAGAGAACAGTGATTACAACACCACGCTTTTAGTTATTGGCGGCATTCATGGCGATGAACCTGGTGGTTATTTTTCCGCATCTATTTTAGCTACTCATTATGAAGTCACCTCAAAAAATTTATGGATAATTCCAAATTTAAATAAAGATAGTATCAGAGAAAATAAACGTGGTGTCAACGGAGATATGAATCGAAAATTCTCTACTTTAAGAAAAGCTGATAAAGATACACAAACTATTAAAGAAATCAAAAAGATTATTCTTTCTAAAAAAGTATCTCTTGTTTTAAACCTTCACGATGGCCATGGTTTTTATCGTAAAGAGAATAAAGGAAGTATTTTCAATCCAAACGCATGGGGGCAAACTTGTGTTATTGACCAATGTGATTTAAACAAAAATCAACCATTTGGCAACCTTAATAATATAGCGAATAGCGTACGTGACAATATCAATAAAAAACTTTTAAAAGCACATCATAGTTTTGGTGTAAAAAATACAAATACAAAATATGAAGATGAAGCAATGCAGCTCTCATTAACATACTTTGCGGTAACAAACAATAAACCTGCGTTTGCTATTGAGACAAGTAAAAACTTATCTTCTTTAACACAAAAAGTTTTCTACCAGCTCTTAGCAATAGAGGAATATATGAAAATCATGGGAATAACTTTTATAAGAAAATTTAATCTTAATGAAAAAGAAATAGCTAAAATAATAAAAAAATATGGAATTTTAGAGATAAATAGTAATATATTTATTAATTTATCTAATATCAAAAAATCTTTAAGCTTTATTCCGATAAGCTATAAGAGTAATAAATTTAATTTCACTCACCCATTGGGTGCTATTAAAAAAACAAAAGGTGATTATTCGGTTTATATTGGTAATAAAAAAATTACCACATTAAAGCCTCAATATTTTACTATACCTAAAGATTGTGATATGAAATTTGAGCTTGAGATAGACAAGAAACTTGTTTCTTTACCAAAAGCTTCAGCATTTCATGTAACTGCCGATTTTAGGATTATTAAAAATAAAAATTACCGTGTAAATGTGATTGGTTTTAAGTCAAAAGGTACTGTTAGTGAGAGTGGAATAACAATCGCTCTTAATAATTTAAACCCTTACTATTCTATTGATGAGAGTCAAAAAGTCTATAGAATAGAGTTTTATAAAAATGATGAATTTTGTTCCATGTCAATGGTTCATTTTAAATAGGATTGTAATTAATGAGCACAGAAACACAGCACTCTTTTTCAAGTGTACTATCCGTTAATCCATATAAAGAAACATACTTTAGTGGTCCCTCAAGTTTTTTAAGTGAAACTTCAACTCCTGAATTTTCCAAAGATCAATTTACAATATCATATCTCAATACCAAAGAGTTTATAACAGCGCTCATTGAGGTCAGCAAAAATATTCCTGATGAAGACTTATATGATGCTATCAATACTAAAGCTTACGATGAACTTGCACTAGACCAAGCAGTAGAATATCAGATACAGTTTATTGAATCATTTAATAACCTTGATGATGAAAATAGATTTTTTCATGTTTTTATTGCTGATCCCCTAGATATAACTCAAACATTTACCAATAGTATAGAAAAAGTAAAATATTTGGATGTTATAATTCCAGCACCTCTTTTAATTAAATCTCTTTATTCAAAAGAAATCATTGACAGTAGTGGTGTGCACTGTTTTATCTACATTCAAGAAAATGATGCATTCATCACTATATATAGTGACAAAGAATTCCTTTACACAAAATCTATTAAGTACTCACTCATTGATATGCATGAAAGATTTTGTGAGATACATGGCGAAAGAATCGACTATTCAGACTTTTTTGATTTCTTTACAAAACATAGTTTAAAAGATACGCAAAGTGAGTATAAAGAATATTTCATTAGACTTTATAAAGAGCTTTTCGCAAATATTAATGATATCTTAACATATGCAAAACGTGCCTTTGAGATAGAAAAATTTGAACATGTTTACATAGGTACGCAGGTACAAACAGTAACAAAACTCGATGAGATGCTAGAGGTAGAACTTCACATAAAATCAAGTGACTTTCACTTTGATTATGGTCTAGAGAGTGATGAAGTCTATGTAGATGAGCTTCATGCTCTTATGCATACATATACAACTGTGTCAGAAGATGAACGTTATACATCTAATTTCACAATCTATCATAGACCTCCGTCATTTATGAAAAGAGAAAGTGGTAAGTTAATTGTTCTAGTAGCAGCTTCTTTTGCCCTTGCATTTGCATATCCTGTTACATACTGGGTATTAAACTATGCTCAGCAACTTCAAGAAGAGTTATTAAAACAAGAATACACAGAAGTTCATAATATAAAAATTACTAGAGAATCAACTATTAAAAATAAAAGAGCTGACAAAAGCAAGGCATTAGCACTTTTAAATACAGAAAGACAAGAATATATGGATAAGAAAAATACTCTTATTAAAATTCATGATGTAAAAGTAAATTACCCTATGAAGGGAAAACTACTCTCCGGTATAACAAAAGATTTAAATAAATATGGTGTGAAGCTACAGTCAATTACTTATAGTGAAACAAATACAACAAAAACATTTGATTTAAACCTAGTCTCTTCAAAAGATAGAAAAATCACAAGATTAGTTGAATACTTGACAGAAAAGTATACTGGAAAATTCAAGTATACTGTAGAAAAGATATATTACGATGAAGATATTCGTGTTTATTTCAGTTTATTAAAGATGGAGATACTATGAAAATAAACTTTATGAATATTCATATAGAAGACTATTTACATTCGATAGACGCTATCTTTAAAGAAAAAGTACAAAAAGATATATATATGACTTATGTAATGATTTTTACAGTTATATTTGCTTTTTCTTATCTACTTTTTTGGGATAGCTCATTCGCCAGCTTTGAAAAGACTAGAGCAAGTGTTGTGAGTCTAGATAAAAAAATTATGAGTGATAACAAATATCTACAACTCAATCCAGAGTCTGTCATTACTCGACTTGATGCAGAGATCAAGAAGATAACTATTGAAACGATTATGCATAAAGACAACAATGCTTATATCAAAACTAAGATTGAAACAATTTCATCACTTATATATGACGAAAGAGCTTGGGGAGAGTATTTAGACTCTATTTCTAAAAATGCTCAAATATATGGTATTAAAATACTAAACTTTACTAATAAGTATGCCGCACTTAATAGTTCATTTGGACATGTTTTAGATATTACAGTTCAATCGACTGGTAAATATAAAAATACTTTGCAGTTTATTAATTCACTAGAGAAAAGTAATCTAGTTGTTGATATTCATCAGCTAAATATTAAAGCAGATAAAGAGTTAACTTCTGATTTAAATATATCAGTTTGGGGGATTACATACTAATGAAAAAAATACTATTAGTCTTAACACTGTTTCTTTCTGCGCATCTTTTGGGTGATGAATTAGCATGGGTCAACGAACAAGTGGAAGCCATTAAACCACCAAGAAGTGGAATGGGTAAATATGCTTTATCTGGTTTGAAAGATCCTTTTATCTTTTTAGTAAAAAAAACTAAAAGTGCTTCAAATGTCAGAAGCACTTCAAATGTTAAAAGCACTTCAAATGTCAAAAGTAAGGTAAAAAAAGTTTCTAAAGTGCTTTCTCTAACTCTTGTCATCAATAAAAAAGCTATGATTAACGGTAAATGGTATAGATATGGTGATTTAGTCAACGGGTATAGACTCAATACTATTAGCAACAAATCTGTTCTATTAGTTAAGAATAAGAAAAAACTATTACTATCAGTGAAGACTAATAGTAAAAAATTAAATTTCAAAAATAAGTAGGATTAAAAAAATGAAATATTTAAAACCATCAATTTACTCAACAATGTTAGCGTTACTATTATCAACGAGTAGTTTTGCTGACTGTTCTTACGAACTATTTAGTATCAGTTCCGCTAAAGACACTAAAATAATAGACTTTGTTGATCAGCTAAGTGATGAATGTGGATTTAGTATTATAGTTACTGATCCTAATGCCGAAAAGTTTTTAACAACAACACTCAACAAAACGAACCTTAAAAACTTAACAATAGATGAAGTTCTGGATATTATTTTATTCGAAAACAATCTTTCATATACACTAAATGACAACCTACTTAAAATATCTTACCTAACAACTCAAGTATTTGAAATAGACTATATACTATCACAAAGAAAAAGTACTGGAACTACTGATGTAACTCTAAGTTCAGCTACTACAGCGAGTTTAATGAGTGCTATGGCATCTGGTGGTGGAGCTGGTGGAGCTGGTGGAAAAAATGGAGCATCAGAACCTTCTAAATCAGAGACAGGTATAAAAATAGAGAGTACTGATGAAGTGAGATTTTGGCAAGCGCTTGATTTAGAATTTCAAAGTATTCTCAATCGTCCTCATGATTTATATAAGGCAGAGGCCCCTATAATAAATAAAAATGCAGGTCTAATTACTGTTACCGCAACAACAAAACAGATGAAACGCCTTGCTTCATATT
>CAWUTM010000030.1:0-16149 GCA_963925755.1 uncultured Sulfurimonas sp.
CAATCATTTGTCAAAGTACCTTCTACATGGGTAGTGAAAAAACCATCTAACATTTCAGATAAAGAGATCATGACTTATGGAACAGCTGGATTAACAGCTGGTTTAAGTATAAATGAATTATTAAATAATGGTATTACTCCTGAATCTGGAGAGATATTAGTCACTGGGGCTACTGGTGGAGTAGGTTCAATTGCTGTATCAATTTTAAGTAAACTAGGGTTTGATGTTGTTGCTATAAGTGGCAAAGAAGAGAAGATACCGTTTCTTAAAGAACTTGGAGCAAAAGAAGTTATTTTAAGAAAGGACTTTGATGTAGAAAATAAAAAACCTATAGGGAGAGAAAGATTTGCTGGTGTAGTAGATACCGTTGGTGGAAATATCTTAGCAGAAGCCTTAAAAACTATCAAATATGATGGTGTAGCTACATGTTGTGGGTTGAATTCATCATTTGAATTAAAGACAAATGTTTTTCCTTTTATACTAAGAGGCATAAGACTTATTGGTATTGATTCTGTTGAATGTAAAATTGAGAAAAAACTTGTAGTATGGAATAAGCTTGCAAATGAGTTTAAAATTGATTCATTAGCTAAAATTACAAATGAAATTTCTTTAGAAGATTTACCTGAAGCTTATCAAATATTAATAGCTGGTAAATCTGTCGGGAGATATTTAGTAAAAATCTAATAAAGGCTTCTACCCTCAACCTCTTGTTCTTATTTAGTATATTTGTATAATGATGGCTGTATAACTTGTAAAAAAGAGTATACTTCAAAAAAAGAACAAGGATTTACATGAAAAATTATTTTACGGCTGAAAAATTCCCATCATATATTAAATTTTTTATTACTTGCTTTCTTCTGTTTTTAGTAAAAGACTTTAGTTCTATTAATAGTTTTTCTAAGCTTGCAGTTGTTTTACTTGAATTCATTATTATCCTCGAATTGGTGCGAATGCTTGTAGGGTTTTTATTCAGTGATGAAAATCGTATTAAACTGCGTTTTATGATAGATTCCACTATAGTTTTTTTTATTCGTGACATCATGCTTATTGTTAACGACAAGTTCGATATAGAAAAAATAATATCACTTCTTGGCGTTATTGGAGTTCTTTTTATATTTAGAATTTTATCAATGAAATATAGCCCATCAATAATGGAAAAATCAAGATAAAACTTAATATATAATTATTATTAAGTTATCCTTTTTTATGCCACTTATACACAGTAAATGAAGTAATTATAAATAAAGATATCATTATTGACACAGCATAGTATGTGCCTGATGGCATTTGTGTAAATGGGAGATTACTTGTGTTCATTCCAAAAAATCCAACAACAAGATTTAATGGTAGAAAAATAGCCGATATTATGGTTAAAATATAAAGTAAACGATTCATTCTTTCATTTGATTTAGCACTATGAAAACTATATAAATAATCAAGCTTAGAAAGCTGTAAGGTAGCGGAACGCATCGTTCTTTCTAAATGTTCATGGATATCAATGTAATGATTCATTGGAAACTCCGCTACATCTTTGTAATATTCTATGAAGTCACCTATGGTGCCTGCAGTTCTTAATAGTATGCGTTCAATACGTAATATATCTAATTTGAGAGCAAGCCATTGATTCATAAAGTCTTCTTTAATATTGTTTTCATACAAAAACTCTTCCATATCGGCTATATTTTCTTGATATTTAACAAATGTCTTTAAAAGCCTATCGGTATGCTCATTAATAATCTTGTGAGGACCTTCAAATTTACCGCTTAGCTCTTCAAACTCTTGTTGATCTTTATTATAGACATAACTATTATGATTTGTTAAAATAAAACCAATTGATTTACCAGTAAGCTCTTCTGAAATTACAGGTAATCGGATAATGAGCATATCATATTCTTCGTTCTCATCAAATATCGAAGGGTGTATGTCATTACGTAAATCTTCTAAATGTAAATTGTCTATTAATTCGTTTATATTTTTCATATTATTTTCCTTTATTTATTGATTCAGAGATCGTTTCTTTAATATATAAATCCAATTGGGGGAAAGGGATTTTTATGTTGTTTTGTCTTAAAGAATTGTATATTAAAATTAAAAAATCGGACTTAAAAGATATTTTTTTAAACTTGTTATCCCATTCAACCCACACTAACAACTCAAAATCAACACTACTGCTATTCATCATAGTCATTCTTATAGTAGGAATTTTATCATTGTCATTTCGAATAAAATACAAACTACTTTTATCCAAAGCATCGAGTATTGCCTTTCTAACATCTTCTACTTCTGTATCGTATGCTACAGAAAAAGGGATATGCAGTCGTCTTATTTTATCATCCATAGTCCAATTGATTACGTTGTTTTGGACAAAAGAAGAGTTTGGAACGACAACGTCAATATTGTCAAAGGTTCTAATTGTTGTGGAGCGAATGCGCATATCAGTAACAACGCCACTTATGGTATCGCTAATCTCTATTGCGTCTCCGATTCGGATAGTTCTCTCAAACATTAAAATAATGCCCGCTATCAAGTTTGAGACCACGGTTTGCAAACCAAAACCTATTCCGATGGAAAGCGCTCCGGCAATAAGCGATATAGAGCTCATATCTATTCCAAGGCTGCTCATGGATATCATGAAAAATATTATTACTATAAGATAGTAGCCAATGTTCGTAGCCAGTCTAACGGACATCATACTAAGATCAGTCCATCTTCTTGATAGACGAGCTATCCAACGCTTGTAAAACACTCCAAGTATAAACCCAAGAATAATTAAAACAAGGGCTTTGAACAGACTTGAGAGACTTATTGAGCGTTCATTAAAAATAAACAATGGCGATATGATGTATGCATACAGTGAGGCAAGTACTTTTTTGCTCTCTTCCATCGTAGCTCCAAAAAATAATTTAGTGACTCCAAATTCAATTTTAGATATATCTTTAAGTATATTTATCTGTTCTAAGTATATTCTTCTTTCATTGGAATCAATTAAAGCCATTGTTTCGTTAATCGCATCAATAATCTGATAGAAACCTGCATTGTTTTTATGATGCATACTGCAAATTAACTGCTCTATCTGCAGCTCAGCTTTTTTAAAGATGCTTTTTTGATAATTACTATAAGCGAGCTCCGTTGTTTTATCAATATTTTTAAGTTTATCACTGTCTTCAATAATCGCTTTTTCTTGTTCTAATCGCTTGGAAACACTTTCTTTATGCATTTTTTCTATATGTTCATCAGCAGCAACTATCTTCTCATCAAAAATTTTCATCGTATCACATTTTAAACTTCTCAAAGCACTGACTAATAAAGGTAGCAGTTCCTTTTTATGTGCCTGTAGTAAAAGTATTTTAGTTTCAATGTTTTTTTGCTGTAGTTTATAGTAAGCGAACTGTAATTGATATGACCGAAGTTTTATTTTTTTATCTTCAGTAATATGTTCAATAAATTGTTTTAGTACCAGTAGTTTAGACTGTACCTCACCAATAAGTTTATTATTCTGTTCCTCTTTTAACTGCGCTAGACTAACAGCTTCTAATGCATTGTAATACTCTTCAATAGTGAGTTTTTGTGTTTGTAATTTTACCGTGTTATATTTGTTAATATTGATTTTTTGTGATGCAGCATCACGCAATCTTTCCAGATATATTCTTTCATCTCTGATAATGTCTATGTTGCGAATACGCCCATTGGCATCTTTAGTGATTTGTTTTTCTATTTCATTGTAATAACTCTCTTTGTCTTCATTTTCATACAGTTTAATGTCTATTTCCGCTGAAAAAACGACTATGGATAATGTGAGTAAAAATAATAACTTCATTTCTTATTCCTTAATTTATAATAGTATTGGCAGATATGTGTAAAGTGACTTTTTCTTTGAGCATGCCTTCAATCTCGTGTTTGAGCAAATTTAAATCGACTTTGTTTAATACATCGTTTGAGTTTGTTTGTAAAAATATTTCAGTTTGTTCTTTACTCAAATCTACCTGCAGGATTTGAATAGTAATCTTTTTACTATTTTCCACAAATGAGTAGTTGTCCAGTTTGGCGATAATATTATTTTGAGTGATGGCTTTGCCAAAAGAGATTATAAGGGGAATGGTAATAACCGCTAAAATAACGGAAGTATAGATAATCCCTTTTTTAGCTCTATGTATTGGGGAGTATCCTAAAACTAAAAATGTAACAGCCGCTGCGAGGGTTATTCCCACAAGGTTTGTAATAAATAATAAAAACGAGCCATAGCTTATGTCGAAGTTGCCCCATCCAATCCCTATTCCCGTTACACTTAAAGGTGGAACAAGAGCTACTGCGATGGCTACTCCCGCCAAACTTTTTGCAATTTCACTTTTGGAATTTGCGTAAGCCCCTGCGACACCTGAAATAATCGCCACCATCAAATCTAGTATATTAGGATTGAGCCTACCTCTCATTTCATCCGTAAGAACGTTTAATGGCATAAAATAGGTGTAAATAGAAGAAAACACAAGTGCCGTTACAATTCCATATCCAAGCGTTTTTAAGCTACTTGAAATAAAGAAACCATCGCCTCTTACTACACCCATTGAGAGTGATATTATTGGCGACATAAGTGGCGCTAGTATCATAGCTCCAATGATTACCGGAGCCGAACTTTGAAAAAGACCAGTAGTGGCAAGCAACGTACTTAAAACCATTAAAACTATAAAACTCGCACTTGGTTTTGAATTTTCTTTAAGAGCTGAAAAAAGTTCTTTGTAATCGTCTTCATTTGCTTTTTTAAAGAGTGGCACGGATTCTGTTAAAAGAAGATCTTTATACTCACCCTTTGGTAGCTCTTTAGTTCTCATAACCTCTTTATCGTCTTCTGAGTTCATACTGTTTTGACTGTTTTCTAGAATATGTTCACCTATGGACAGCGTTAAAGAATCTTTCAAGACTTCTAAGTTAATCTCTTTAGAACTCATTAATATGCCATCTATCATAAAATTCATTGGATTTGTACTTGTAACATCAAGTTTGGATGTTTTTATAAAACCAAGAGATTTTGGTAGACTGTTTGTAGTTAACCCTCTATAAAAGCTAACAACTAGAAGGTAGTAAATATAAGAGAAAATGCTAGTAGGCGAAATAATAAACGCGTTGAGTTGTCCATCGTGTAAAGTTAAATCTTCATTAATTGAATTATATTGTCCCGCTTTTGAATAATGTTCAAGTATCATTACCCCCGTAGCGGCTGTTTGAATGCTTTGCCCTTTGGCCGTTGTAAGAGTGTAATCTTTAAAGCCTAAAAATTTAAGGTTTAAATAAAAGCTTTTTATTTTTGTAAAAATACTTTGAGAATCTATATTTTTATAATTAAGTCCGTGCACGTCCCCTATTACCACATTGGTAAAAACAATTTCTCCATTGCATGTTAAAACATCTACTCTGCTTAGGTTTTTTTCATTCATGGCTTCATCGATTGCTAGGTACATATCTTTTGAAATTCCATAACTAGCCATCGTTCTAGGACACTCTTCGTTGGGTATAAAGCCTATTTTTTTTGAAGTGTTTAAATTGTCTTTGAGATATTTTTTGATTTTAATGTCGTCTAAATACAATAAGGTAAGTGTTGATTCATTTATTTGATTAATGATTATTCTGTAATCCAAGATTTCAGTTTCAACTTTATATTGAACCTTGAGATGTTCAATCAAGCTTTGTAGCACCTCGGGAACTTCGGAATCATTGTTATATATGATCGAAACTTTTTTCATATTTTCACACTTCCTTTGTAGGGTTAATTTATACCCATTAAAAATCAATTCACTTGTTGTAACACTATGGAATTATAATCAAATAAATCGAATCTGACTCTAAATTAAGTGACTACTATATAGAATATATCTAAAATAGATTAAATGAGAGTTTAGATACCTTTGAAAAATATAACTTTATATTCACCGCTATATGCTATATTATTATATATGCTCTTTTCTCCCTTGCACGCAGAGAAAATTCCCCTTTTTTTTGAAGGACAAGAAAAACTAAATGAGAGAGAACTATATAAAGCAATAAATCTTGAAAAACCCTATTTTTACGAGTTTTACAAAAAGCAACCAGAAGTGGAGTTAAAAAGTATTGCATTTTTTAACCAAGTGATTCAAAATTACTATAGAACAAAAGGATTTTATCATACTAAAGTTTCATATACTAAGAGGCAAGATTCTGTTGTTATTACAATAAAAGAACATGAGGCTATGCGAATTGAAAGTATAGTAGTTAACTCTAAGCTCGATCTAACAAGTGTTTTAGGATTTGAGAAAAATGATTTATTTGACGCGGATGTTTTTTCTAAAAGTAAAAAAGACATTAAACTTCTGTACTCAAAAGAAAGCTACTGTAATATTTCGCTTTACTCGAAGGCTTATGTAGACACTCTAAAAAATAGCGTAAAACTAATCTACAAAGTTTTACCAAATAAGTTGTGCCACTTTAATGCCATAGAGGTCAACACCTCAAAAAATATAGGTTCTGATATTGCAAAATCGCTTCTCTATTTTGAAGAAGGGGATCTTTTTAATATAGAAAGTATTAAAAAAAGCTATAAAAATATTTATGCTTACGAGGGTGTTTCAAAGGCTTTGATAGAGACTGTAGTCGATGAGAACACAAGTGTAAATGTTAAATTTCAAGTAGATGAAAATGAGAAGCCATTGCGTTTTTTAGCGGGCTTAGGTATCAGTAGTGATGAGGGGTTAATGGGGCAAATGGGAATTAAACACAGAAATTTTTATGGAAATCTGAAGACTTTGAGCCTTGGAATTCGCTTGACGGAAGTTAAGCAGAGTCTCAAAACAGACTTGAATATTCCACTACTGCGTAAAAATACGGTAGGAGCAGAAGTTGGTTTGGAAAACGAACTTTTTAGCGGTTTTACGGAGTATAGACTATTAAGTTCCCTCTATTTAGCCCAGCGCTATATTCCACATAGTTTTAAAGAGAGTTTGGTTATAGACCGTTCTAGCACCTATGATAGTGAGGACTTAGCTCTTTTCCCCGAGGGAGTCTTGCTTGTGGTCTCTCCTAAATTTGAGTGGAATTACGATACGAGGGATGCGTTACTTGACCCTAAAAAGGGCTACTTGTTAAACAGCGAAGTTATGGGCTCCATCAAAAGTGCCATTTCAGACGCATCTTACACAAAGATAAAACTCAAAGGTGCTTATCTATACCCTCTAAAGTCCTCTACTCTTGGGGCAAAAGTGAGTTTTGGAACTATGAGTGTTTTTGATGGAAACGTTCCAGCATCGTATAGATTTTTTGCAGGTGGCATGCACAGCAATCGCGCTTATACTTATAGAGATTTAGGTCCTAAGAATAGTAATGGCGACCCTAGTGGATTTGACTCTATCGCCGAGGCCACCTTGGAATATAGATTTATGCTATATGGAAATTTTAGGGCCGTTGTATTTAGTGACAATACCTTTATAGGCGATAGCTACGCGGCAAGTTATGACACTGGTTATTATAGTGGAGGAGCGGGACTTCGATATATCTCCCCTATTGGTCCAATTGCATTTGACATTGGAGTGGATTTGAACAATCCTTCTCAGTATGCCTTTCATTTTCACATAGGAGAGCTCTTTTGATCTCTTATAGAAATATTATTTTATTCTTCTTCTTAGCCACTACTATTTTACTCGGTGCACTACTCACAAACAAAGAGTTAGTTCCTTTCCTGGCTCAAAAATACGCAGGCGAGTATGGCGTAAAGTACTCTAAGGTTCAAGGGACCCTTCTTTTTGGCATAAAGGCGCAGGACTTAAGTTATAAAGATTTTCTAAGCGCAAAGTCGATTTCCATTAGGTACGATTTTTTCTCACTTTTAAGTTTTTCTCCAAAAATCACAAAGATAACAAGCGACTCTTTGTATCTCAACATAGATAAAGTACCATCAACCGACTCTAATGAGAGTAGTGGTTTGGACACCGTCTTTAGAATAAATAAACTCTTACTAAAAAATGTGCAAATAGAGTATAAGAAGGAGCTTTATGGCTTTGAAGTAAATGCCTCCAAGATTCATTTTGACGAGACTCTGAGCATCAAAAAAATAGCTCTTAGGTTTGAGTCTTCCCATGTAAAACTTGACTTGGAAGGTTCTATCGATGAAAACACGCTTAGCGCAAAGCTGCAAACCCTCAAGTTCAAAGAAACGCGAGAGTTGGAGTTACAAGATATACTAATGCGACTAAGCTACTCGTTAAAAGCGCAAAAACTTAAGGGCGATTTTACGTATAATCTTAGCTATGACAAGTTTGCTCTACAGGCTAAGCAAGACGTTGAGTTGTACTTAGATGGAAACTTTAGTTCTCATATAAACATAAAAGTAGTAGATACTCCTTTCGCTTTGCCATTTGAGAACATAAGAGCCAAAGCCCATGGAAACGCTCAAAATATAGCAATGGGCATAGATGCGAATAAACTCCATTATAAGCTCAAAAGTGCTGATTACAATAACTTTTTCATACAAGGTGAAGCGAAGGATTTAGAACTCTCTTTTATAAAAGAGTTACCCAAACTTTTACGAGAAGACTCGCTCTCTTTTACAAACACGGCGGATCTGCGACTCTCTCCTTTACGTCTAAACATCAAGCTTAAAGCTGACTCTCGTTACTATGCCATTGGTGCAAACGCCGAGTTTAAAGATGGTAATGTCTCAGCCTTGTACGAGATTAGTCCTAAAAGAGACACATTTGCATATAAAGAGTTTTCTCTTGAAAAGTTTTCCCCTCTTAGCGGTAGTTACGTTACTAATGGCGTTTATGAAAAACTGGAAATTAAAGCAAATCTTTTAAGGCTGAAGCTTCTAAAAAAAGACGCCAAAATTACGGGTGAAGGCATGCTCGCTTCAAACAGATTTACTTTGGCGACTGAGCTTCAAAGTGAGTATCCTTTAGAGTTAAACATCGCTACGAAAATTACTTCGCTTAAAAAAACGCTAAAAGAGTTTGAAATGAGCGATACAAATTTAAGTGATTTCTCCGATGTTTCGATTGATATAAACAGTACTTTAGTTTTAAGCGAACCCTTCCTTGTAAAATCATCTATTTTTATACCAAAGATAGCATATAAAGCCGATGAGCAGACAACTCACATTGTTAGTGATATTAGAGCAAAAACAAATTTCAGCGACAACACACTATCTCTTGAGAGTTATAGGTTAAAGTATAAATCACACTCAATCCACTCAAATAAAATCTCGAAAATCTCATTACGGAATAACTCAGATATTTTTTTTAAAGAGCTTTGGATTTTTGACAACCTTCTTTTAAGTGGCGAATACAAAAGTAAAGTGAAATCTGGTGAGTTTTCCCTAAAGAGCAATAATTTTCATTATAAAGGGAAAGATGCAGATGTGAATGTCAAGATAGATTTAAATGCTAGTTTTGATCTTAACACCACTACACTACAAGGGAGCATATCACTTTTAGATGGAAATATTTCATATGTGCCGAGTTCTGATTACACTATAAATGATGCGGATATTATAATTATTCAAGATATCAAAAAGAGAAAAGACTCAGACATATTGATGAATGTGAAAATTAACTCTGTCAAAGATATATTATATATAAATAAAAATGCAAATATATATTTTAGACCAGATGTTACACTTCTTAAAACTCCTAGTAAAGGCACTCATATCAAAGGTATTGTAAGTATTACAAAAGGTGAAATAAACTTGAGTGGCAAGCAGTTCATATTTGATAAAAGTGAACTCTACTTTAATGGAAACATACCCATAAACCCAAGATTAGATTTGAATTTACATTACTATACACTTGAGTATATAGATATTTTGATTGCTATAACGCATACTTTAGAGGAACCTGTATTTATCTTTTCTTCAAATCCAGCTCTAAGTCAAAATGACATTATGTCTTATATTCTTTTTGGAGAGAGTGCCAATTCTATGTTTAACTCTTCGGGCAATAGCTCTAAAACATCTTTATTGCTTGGCATTGGTATAAAGGAGCTTTTTAATACTAACTCTTCCATACAGTTAGACACTTTAAATATATTGACAAGCGATGAGGGAAATATTGGATATGAAGTTGGCTCACGTATACGTAAAGATATGAGATTGATCTATAAAAATGATACTGCTTCAAGCGTTATACTTCAGTATAATCTAAGTAAATCCACTAGATTAGACGTAGATGTCCGAGAAACGGGACAAGGTGTGAGTTTTATATATCTTAGAGATTTTAAAGATTTCAGATAATATCAAAAAATCGACAAGCCTGTTTTACTAGTAAATAATTTAAGAGCCATTGTTCCCACTAACGAATTACCATTAGAATCTAAACCAGGAGCCCAGACAGATATACTCATTAATTTAGGAACCACAGCTACTATGCCACCTCCGACACCACTTTTACCTGGCAAACCTACATGATAAGCAAAATCTCCAGAAGCGTCATAATGACCGCATGTTAACATTACCGCGTTTATACGTTTAGCTTGAGATTCTGTAATATATATTTTGTCAGTTATAGGATCTGTTCCATGATTTGCCAAATAGAGCATAGCCCGAGAAAGCATATTGGTACTCATTTCTACTGAACAATGTCTAAAATATACTTCCACTACGTCTTTGACTTCATTATCAAGGTTGTCAAAACTTTTCATTAAATTTGCCAATGCCATATTTCTATGCCCATGTTGCATTTCCGATGTAGCGACGATCTCATTGCATTTAATTAAATCATTGCCTGATATCGAACGAATAAAATTTAGAACTTCTTCATAAGCGACATCATTGCCTCCATAATGATTAATAAGCGCATCGGTAATATTGATAGCACCCGCGTTAATAAAGGGATTTCTTGGCTTTCCATGTTCATATTCAAGTTGGACAAGAGAATTGAAAGGATTTCCCGATGGCTCATGTCCAATGCGTTTATACAGATCACTGCGGTAAAACTTCAGTGCCAATGTAAATGTAAAAACTTTTGAAATACTCTGAATGGAGAATAGAGTGTCGGCTTGACCTACGGTATACTGAGTTCCATCAAACATCGTAATGCTCATTGCAAATTGCTCGGGATTTACATTTGCCAATGCTGGTATATAGTCTGCTACTTTTCCATCTTTTAAAAATGGAGCGACTTCTTGTGCAATTTCATTTAATATTGATTGATAATCCACTTTAGTGCCTTTTTTCTCTATTTAGTAATTCCATTAAAAAAAAGATTTATAGTATCATCTATAACATGGCTTGTATCAAACTTTTTTATCATATAACTCTCAGTGTAACCATCAGCTAATTTTTTAAACAACACAGCTATATGGTAGCAATCTAAAGTCTCATCGTTAACAATCTCTTTAAATTGTTTCTCTAGGTACTTATAAAGTCCATCCATCGGTTGAGAATCTTTTGTATTGAAGTTATGGAAGAAGAAAGGGTCATTTTCGAGTGAAATGTTGATAGATTTATTCTTATTATTTTTAATAAAAGGTTCATAAGTATAATGTAAAAAAAGCTTGAGATTTGACATTGGATCATCGGTTGAGTTCTCTTCAAGTCTCTCAACAAAATTTCTAAACTGATGTAAAATATGTTCAAAATACAAATTTTCTTTTGTATCAAAGGTTTTATAAAAAGTTCCCACTGAAATGTCCAATGATTCCGCTATATCAGATACGGTTGCGTTTTCATATCCAACTTCGTCAAACAGTTCAGCCGATACTTCTAAATACAACTCTTTTTTCATATTTTCTAGTTTTTCTGATATTTTTTTTGCCATGTATGAAGTATATCATAATTTCATATAATGAATATTGTTTTAAATATATAACTTAATTCATTATAAAATACTGTATAATTATATTTATAATGTGACTATAAATAATATAATTATATTTAGTCGTATAAATAACATAAAGAAAGGAAAAAGTATGTATATAGTTATTAACAAACGACCAATAATAGAGGATATAAATCTTTTCAAGATGCAAGAAAACATCAATGAAAATTTTATCAATTTTTGTATTAATCCAAATACATTGTCTTTAGAAGATAAAAAAAACTTTATCGCTAAGTATAAGCTGGAGGCAAAAGTTTTTTCTTATAAAGATACGATATTCTTAGTATTGGCAAATACTAACTTATAGAAAATCTAGAAGGAGTGGCGTTTGGAAATAAATCAAAAAGAGTTAATATCAGTACTCAATATATTAGACGCTGAAATAAATCAGTCTAAAGAGAGCGACACAAGCGTTCACCCTTACGATATTGCGGAACAACTACTTAAACTCAGAGAAATTAGTTTAGAAGAATATGTAAAAATTATTAAAAAGATACCTCATTCACTATTTGCAGAGGTTCTTTCCGAGTTACCTGACCACGTTCAAGAAGAGACAGCAGATATTTTAAGTGTTAAAAATCTCGCTGCCATCGCCTCTAAAATGGATACTGACGACGCGGCTACTCTTATCCAGAACATTAGTGAAGATCATGAAGAGATTTCACAAAACATTTTAGATCGATTTGACGATGAAAACAAAGAGTTAATAGAACAGCTTATTTCATATGAAGAGAACCAGGCTGGTTCTTACATGCAGACTGAGCTTTTTAGCGCAAAAATCGACGAAAACATTGGTAGCGCGCTCGAAAGACTTAGGGAGTTAAAAGAGAACTCGAATATAGGAAATATATTACATGTTCACCTAGTCAACAATAGAGATAAATATCTTGGATCAATAGGTCTTGAAGAGTTGATTATTTTTGACAAGAATTTAAATTTTGATGATATTCCTTATGATAAACATAAAAACTACTCTCTAAATCATAAAGAAGAGATCAAAAAGGTTGTAGATATGGTCAAAAACTACAACCTAAATGCGGTTGCCATAGTTGATGACCATAATAGGCTTATTGGTAGAATTACTTCCGATGATATTATTGACTTTATGCAAGAGAGTGCGACAGAGCAAATCTTTAATCTAGCAGGTGTTAACGACGAAGCGGAGCAAGAAGAAAATATGTTTCAAATAGGTAAAACACGAGCTATTTGGCTTGGACTTAATTTGTTAACAGCAATTGCCGCGTCTTTGGTTATTGGTATGTTTGACGCAACCATTCAATCTCTAGTGGCACTTGCTATTTTAATGCCTATAGTTGCTTCCATGGGTGGAAACGCAGGGACCCAAACTCTTACGGTTACAGTGCGCCAAATGGCTCTCGGTGACATAGTAGGAGACGACGCAAGAAAAACCATCTATAAAGAGGTGATTATTTCTTTAGTAAACGGAACTATTTTTGCGGCTCTTATAGGAATTATTGCCTATCTTTGGTTTGACATACCCATGCTTGGAGTAGTTATTGGCTTATCGATGATTATTAACCTTATAGGAGCTGGTTTTTTTGGTAGCGTTATACCATTAGTTTTACAAAAAGCTGGAGTCGATCCCGCCATTGGCAGTACGGTTTTACTGACCACCGTAACGGACGTAGTTGGATTTTTTAGCTTTTTAGGCTTAGCAAGCCTTATACTTTTATAAGGATGTCTATTGGAAAAAACTATAGAGAAACAAGACAATAAATTAAAGTATTTTATAGAAGATTATTGGGATGTTTTTTTAGGAATACTAAGTATTTTAATAGCTTTTTATTTTCATAAATTGGGACAAGGTGGCATAGCTACTCTTTTTGCGGCTATTGGGATTGGTTCATTATCATTAACGGTCTCTGAGGTTGCGGAGATACTCTCTGAACGACTTCAGGAACCTTATGGCAGTTTTGTATTAACTCTGAGCGCCGTCATTGTAGAGATTATACTTTTGTATATCATTTTACTTCAAGCGGTAGCCGATCCAGAAGTTGTAAACACCGTTAAGGGTGGTATCATCTCAGCCATTATCGTTGATATGAACGTTCTTTTAGGCTTGGCTGTATTTTTAGGTGGACTAAAATTTGTAGAACAAGAGCATAACAAAGAGACGTCAAGTGCATATACGACCATACTTTTTGTTACGGCGGCAGCTCTTTTGGTACCTGGGGTACTGAGCCTTGGTAAACATACTCCAAATGTTATAGAAGAAGCATCCATCGCTATAGCGGTACTGCTCATGGCATTTTACATAGTTATACTAGTATTTCAAACGAGAACACATACTCACTTTTTTAAAAGTACTGCCAGAAGTAGAATATTTAGAATCAAAAGAAAAATGGCTGAACAAGAGGAGGAAGAGGAGGATGATTATATCTTTGAGAAGTTCAATATGCTTGGACTTATCTTCTCTATCTTTGCGTTTATCGCCATCATTGCCCTTGGCGCTGAAGTTTTTGCTCATGATGGGATTAATCTTGCAAAAGAGTATGGTGCATCAGCGGGTTTATCGGGACTAATTATAGCGATTGTCGCAGTCGCACCTGAAATAGTGACAGCAATAAAAGCCGCTAAAAACGATGAGATACAGAGAGTGGTAAACATTGCTATGGGCGCTTCAACCGTTTCCATACTTTTAACGGTTCCCATCTTAATGGCGTTGGCATATGCAAGCGGAATTCGTTTTACATTAGACTTCAATCCGCTTGAGATTGGTGCTTTGATACTTACGGTTATTTTAGCCTGGAAAACAACCGACGAGGGACACACTAACTACTTTGAAGGAATATCTCATCTGATGTTCTTTGTGGCGTTTACGATTATCGCAATATATTATTAAATAAAAATACATAAGATACGAAGTGTTTGTTCAGATGGAAGAGGATATATTGGATAAGGAAAAGGGAAAACTTATTATGGATAAGAAAAAAATTATCGGAAAAAAAGAGACTATATCTATTTTAGATTTAGAGCTATTTGATTTAGACGCGAAAGTAGACACGGGAGCTGATTCAAATGCTCTGCATTGCGATCACATAGAGATAGATAAGAATGGTTTTGTTCACTTTCACCTACTAGATGAAGTTCATGCGTCCTACCACGGTAAAAGAATAAGTATGCCTTTATATAAAGTGAAAAAGGTTAAAAGTTCTAACGGTGAAATTCAGGAGAGACCATCCATTAAAGTAAGCGTTGATTTTTTTGGAAAAAGATATAAAACGGTTATCTCTTTAACAAATAGAGCGGATATGAAATATCCTATGCTAATAGGAAGACGCTTTTTAAGTGGTAAATTTTTAGTGGATGTGTCACAAGAGTATTTATCTAAAGATACAACAACCAAGGAAAAATAGATGAACGTATATATATTATCAAGAAACAAAGAGTTGTATTCAACCAAAAGATTAGTAGAGGCCGCAGAGGCTAAGGGCTGGGAAGTTAGAGTTATTGATTACCTAAAATGTTCTATAGAAATTATGAAAGGCGAACTTCATATTAACTATTTAGGGGAACAGTTAGCCGTTCCTGACGCGATTATTCCAAGAATTGGGGCAAGTAGAACTTTTTACGGCACGGCGATGGTTCGACACTTTGAAATGATGGACGTATTCTCTACTTCAGGCAATTTAGCAATTGCGAGAAGTAGAGATAAGTTGAGAAGTCTGCAGATTCTTTCTAAATCTGGGGTAGATATGCCAAAAACGGTTTTCGCTTCAAATAAATCAACAGCTAAAGACGTCATCGCTTTGAGCGGTGGAGCACCTTTGGTTTTAAAAATCTTAGAGGGTACGCAAGGAGTTGGCGTTGTTTTGGTTGACACTGAAAAAGCCGCCAAATCGGTTCTTGACGCTTTTTATGGAATGGACGTTAGCCTGCTTGTTCAAGAGTTTATTGAAGAGGCTGGTGGAGCGGATATTCGTGTTTTTGTCGTTGGCGGCGAAGTTGTAGGGGCTATGAGACGTCAAGGCGCCGAAGGTGAATTTAGATCAAACCTACATCAAGGTGGAAGTGCTAAGGCTCACAAACTAACTCGTAAGGAAAAGTCAACCGCACTTGCCGCAGCAAAAGCAATGGGCCTTGGCGTCTGCGGCGTTGATATGATTGAGTCCGCTCGTGGTCCGCTTGTCATGGAAGTAAACTCTTCTCCTGGTTTAGAGGGCATAGAAAAGTCTACAAACATAGACATAGCCGGAAAAATTATGGATTACATTGAAAAAAATGTTACTCCAAAATCAGATACGACGGCTAAAAAGAAAAAAATCAAACGCGACAGCATTGGAGCTTAAAATGCCAG
>CAWUTM010000031.1:0-6685 GCA_963925755.1 uncultured Sulfurimonas sp.
CATGTGGAAATAAAATTAAGGAAAATGAATGAAATTTAGTGGAAAAAATGTTTTAGTTACGGGTTCAAGTCGTGGTATTGGTGCAGAGATTGCAAAAACCTTGGCAGGGTTTGGTTTGAAGGTATGGGTTAATTATAGAAGTGGTGCAGCAGAAGCTGACGCGGTTAAAGAGTTCATTGAAGCTAAGGGTGGACGTGCGGCAGTAATCGGATTTGATGTAAGTGATGAAGATGCATTTACAGATGCTATGAAAACTATAGTAGAGAGTGATGGTGAACTTTCATATTTAGTAAATAATGCCGGTATTACAAATGACAAGCTTGCACTTCGTATGAAAACTGATGATTTCATGAGTGTAATCAATGCTAATCTTACTTCTTGTTTTATAGGTTGCAGAGAGTCTATGAAAGTTATGAGAAAGAAAAAATTTGGTGCTGTTGTAAATATTGCATCTATTGTCGGTGAAACCGGGAATGCCGGTCAAACTAATTATGCTGCGTCTAAGGGCGGTGTGATTGCAATGACTAAAAGCTTTGCTATTGAAGCTGCAACAAGCGGTATCCGTTACAATACGGTAACTCCAGGATTTATTGCAACGGAAATGACTGATGCTTTAAGTGATGAGATTAAAGAGTCATTTACTTCTAAAATTCCTATGAAAAGATTTGGTAACCCTTGCGAAGTAGCAGAAGCAACTGCTTTTTTACTCTCTGACCACGCTAGTTATATAACTGGTGAAACATTAAAAGTTAATGGCGGAATGAATATGGCATAAAAGACATCCTGTCTTTTATGCCAACCACCAATATACAAAGATAAATACAAAATAAATATCTTCCTTTTTTAAATTGCTTAAGTTAAGTATGATATAATTACGGGATTTTATACATAAATATAGGAGCTGGAATGGCACTTTTAGACGATATTAAAGAAGTAGTAGTAGAGCAATTAAGCGTTAACGCTGATGAAGTTAAAGAGGATGCTAAATTTGTTGAAGATTTAGGCGCAGATAGTCTTGATGTTGTTGAATTGGTAATGGCTCTTGAAGAGAAATTCGATATTGAAATTCCTGATGATGAAGCAGAGAAAATTGCTACTGTTGCAGATGTTGTTGCATACGTAGAAAGCAAATAGTTTATAATTTAAACTTTTAACTGAGGAGTTTATCCTCAGTATTTGAAGATTTTTATAAGTGAATACTTTAAATGTATTTATTTTTAAAAGTGTTTTATTTTTTGATGGAGAATATTAAATGAGAAGAGTAGTAGTAACTGGAATGGGTATGATTAACTCAGTGGGAAATGACAAAGAAAGTTCATTCAAAGCCATATGTGACGGTGAATGTGGAATAGATACTATTACTATTTTTGACCCAGAAGGGTATAGCGCTCAAATTGCTGGTGAAGTAAAAGATTTCGATCCTGCTACTGTTATGGCTCCTAAAGAAGTTAAAAAAGCGGATAGATTTATTCACCTTGGGTTAAAGGCTGCGCAAGAAGCAATGATAGACGCTGCAATACCTGAAACAACTGATATGACAAGATTTGGTATTAGTGCTGGGTCTGGTATAGGTGGACTTCCGTCAATTGAGAAAAACTCTATTATATTAGAGACTCGTGGCCCTAGAAGAATATCTCCATTTTTTATTCCTGGAGCACTTGTGAATATGCTTGGTGGATTTGTTTCTATACAACATGGCACTAAAGGGCCTAACCTTTCAAGTGTAACTGCTTGTGCTGCTGGAACGCACGCAATAAGTGAAGCATGTAAAACTATTATGTGTAATGGAGCTGAACAGATGCTTGTAGTTTCTGCAGAGTCGGCAATTACAGGTGCTGGTATTGGTGGTTTCGCTGCTATGAAAGCACTTTCAACAAGAAACGATTCTCCAAAAACAGCTTCTCGTCCTTTTGACGCAGACCGTGATGGTTTTGTAATGGGTGAGGGAGCTGCTGCGTTAGTGCTTGAAGAGTATGAATCAGCAAAAGCACGTGGTGCTAGAATATATGGTGAGATTATTGGTTTTGGTGAAAGTGGTGACGCAAATCATATTACAACACCATCTCTTGATGGTCCCGCTCGTGCCATGAAAGCTGCTTATACAATGGCAGGTGAACCTAAAATTGATTATGTGAACGCGCATGGAACATCAACGCCAATAAACGATAAAAATGAAACAGCTGCAGTTAAAGAACTACTTGGAAATAGTGCTCCAATGAGTTCAATTAAAGGTCAAATAGGTCACTGTCTTGGTGCTGCTGGTGGTATTGAAGCTGTTACATGTTTAATGGCTATGAGAGATGGAATAATTCCTCCAACTATTAACTACACAACTCCTGATGAAAACTGTGACTTAGATTATGTTACAGAAGGCGCAAGAAAAGCAGAACTAAATATTACAATGAGTAATTCATTTGGTTTTGGTGGAACAAATGGTGTTCTTATCTTTAAAAAATTATAAGAGATAAGGAGTTCCTTTGGCTACATACTTAGATTTCGAAAATAAAATAAAATTTATTCAAGAAGATATTATATCCGCTCAAGTTCGCCATGATTATGGAGCGGGAGAAAAGCTTAAAATTTCTCTTGATAAAGAAGTTGAAAAGATATATAAAAATCTTTCTGACTTTCAAAAACTTCAATTAGCACGTCATCTTGATCGTCCATACGCACTTGACTATATAAATATGATTATGAAAGATAAATACGAAATTCATGGTGATAGACATTTCCGTGATGATGCCGCAATCATTTGTTATATGGGATATATCAATGATGAAAAAGTCATGGTTATCGGTGAACAAAAAGGTCGAGGAACAAAAAATAAATTAAAGCATAATTTTGGTATGCCTCATCCTGAAGGTTATAGAAAAGCATTGCGCGCCGCTAAGATGGCTGAGAAGTTTAATATTCCAGTTTTAATGTTAATAGACACACCGGGTGCATATCCTGGACTTGGGGCGGAAGAAAGAAATCAGAGTGAAGCGATTGCTCGAAACCTTTTAGAGTTAGCTGAGCTTAAAACTCCTACGGTATCTATTGTAATAGGTGAGGGTGGTTCAGGTGGAGCACTTGCGATTGGTGTTGCTGATAGATTCGCAATGATGCGTTATTCTGTTTTTTCGGTTATTTCTCCAGAAGGATGTTCGGCGATACTTTGGAATGATCCATCAAAAACTGAAGCTGCAACAAATGCGATGAAGATTACTAGTTCTGATTTAAAAGAACTTGGTCTTATTGATGATATTATTAATGAACCTCTTATTGGTGCGCATCGTGAAAAAGAGTTAGCGGCTAATGCTATTACTGATTATTTTTTAGCACAACTAAGGGAATTACGCGAGATGAGCGAAGATGAAAGAATGGATGCAAGATATGCTAAATTAACTGCTCCTGGAGCATTTAAAGAAGGTTAGTCTTCCTTTATTAATTTATCTACAAGCTCTTCATTTTTAAGAAGAGGGTCAAACTTAGGCCGCTTAAGCCTATGTGCTTCTTTAGAAAACTTTATTAAATCCTCTACATTATTTAAATTCTCTTTACAATTATCTAAGCAAAGTAAAAAAAGACCATATGTTGTCATTACATCACTCATAGCTCTATGATGTGCTGGGTTTGGATTAAGTTCAAATGTGTCATTTAGATAAGAAAGAGCATATCTAAATGATTTAATTGTTCTCTCTGCAATCGCGAGTGAACATAAGCTTCTGTTTAGTATTGGCTCTAGACCTACTTTTTTCATACTGCCCGATATATAATTATAGTCAAATTTTACATCATGTGCAATGAAAATAGCACTCCCTAGAAAAAGTTTAAACTCCATCATAACAGTTTTAAGCTCAGGGGCATCAATAGTGTCTGCGGCTGAGATTCCTGTTAACTCCGTAATGATTGGATTTATCTCTTTTGTAAAAACGAGAGAGTCAAATTTATCAATAATCTTTCCATTTTTAACTTTTACAGCCGCAATTTCTATAATTTGATGCTTATCAAGTTTCGAACCATTTGTTTCAATATCTACTATACAAAACTCAGCATCTTCGACACTAATATATTTAGTATCAAAAAAGAAGTAGCCTTGTTTTTTAATAATATTGACACCCTGCGCACGTGATATTTCTAGAAACATATCGATACTTTCGTTTATTTGGGATTTTAAAACTTCAAGGGGAAGTCCTCTTGTAGCTAAACGCGAGATGCTTTTTTTATCAAGAGGAAATGATTTATCTGGCATTTAAAATAAACTCTTGAACTTTTTCTTTACTCTTTATTCCAGGAGAGATTTCTACGCCACTACTAACATCAACACCATAGAAACCATATTTTTTAAGAGCATGTACATTTTTTGCCGTAAGTCCACCTGCAAGGATTATTTTAGAACAATCAACATCATTAAACCATTCTATATTTATACGTTTTCCTGTTCCCCCATAAGCTTCACAGTAAGCATCTACTAGTCTATACTCATCACTGTATTTTAGGATATCTAGCTTCTCTTGCGCTCTAATGACTTTTATATAGGGTACGGCAAGAGAAGATGAGAATATATCATCTACTTCATAATGAAGTTGTGCGAGGGTTGCGCCACTCTCCTTACAAATAGTATTTATTTGAGAAGCATCCTCATTGACAAAAAGAGCGACTTTTTCAACAAAAGGAGGGAGTTTATTTATGATGGATTTGGCTTTTTGTGGTGTTATATAACGAGGAGATTTTTCATAAAATACAAATCCAAGAGCATTCGCTCCCGCATTTATTGCAATCATTGCATCTTCATATGAGGTTATCCCACAAATTTTTACACGCATTAAATCTGTAAACTTTCTATGGCTGTTTTACGATTTTCATGTTTAAAAACATAACTTCCAGCAACAACGACATCCACACCAGCATCTTTAAGCGACTGGATATTCTTATCGTTAACTCCTCCATCTACCTCAATAAGACAATCAGGATTTAATCTATTTCTCATTTCATTTAAACGCGAAGCTTTTTTTATAACGCTATCTATAAAACTCTGTCCACCAAAACCGGGGTTAACGCTCATTAGCAGTACCATATCCAAGTCTGGAAGTAGATACTCTATAGATTCTGGTGGTGTATGTGGATTTAAGACTATTGCGGGCTTAATGCCTAGTGAACGAATTTTTTGGATGAGTCTATGTGGGTGCTTCTCTTCTTCTATATGAAAGGAGATGTACTCAGGTTTTAAGGGTGCGAAAAGTTCTACAAAAAAAGTATTGTTTTCCACCATAAGGTGAATGTCAAGAGGTTTTGTAGCGCATGCGGCAACTGCTGAAACTACGACGGGCCCAATTGTAAGATTTGGAACAAAGTGTCCGTCCATTACGTCAACATGGACTAAGTCACAACCACTTTGACATATTTCTTCTACATCACGTTGAAGGTTTCCAAAATCTGCGGAGAGTATACTTGGGGCTACTTTTATCATCATGACTACCTTTTATATTTTTAGAAGTATAAACAAAAGTAGCTTTTATCTTGTTAAGAAAAAAAGAAACTTTTCATCATTAAAAGAAAGGTCTACTTGCACGCCTTTTTTCCCTTTAATTATTTCTAATAAGCTAGATATGTCAGGATAAGTTCGAGGAAGCGTGATATTAACATTTATATGCTGGTCTGATAGAAGCGTTTTTAGCTTTCCTCCGACTATATTTACAAGTTCAGCCAAAGTGTCTAAAATAAGTTCTGTATCATCCGTGCTTTCACCAATAAGAAGTTCACAAGCCTTTTTTGCAATTTCAATAGGAAATACCAAGATAATCATACCATCCATATCGCCATAAAAACCTATAGAGCTTGCTATCATCCCCTCGGTGCTCTCAATACTTATTTGACTGACCTGAGCAGCTTCTTTCTTAGCTGTAGAGTTTGTCATCATCTCTATAGTGGATACGGTTGCATTAACAAAGTTTGAAAGTTCACTCACCATAACCTTATTTATAATTCTTTTATTCTTGATATTAGAGGCACTACTCGCACCCAATTCCGCAAGCATCTCTTTATCTTGTAAAATATCATCCATCTGATTAAAGAAGATAATCCCCGCATCTTCAAGAGTGTTTTTAAACTCTTTTTGCGTCTTCTCAAAGCTCATCCCCACAAAGCAGATATTAGCGTTATATTCTGCTCCCGCACTCGCAAGTCTTGAGAAAAAGTTCATAGCGTGAACATTCATACTCACAACTTTATAGGCATCAAAAATAAAGAGTCGAAATCCAACGTTAAGGGAATTGTTGTGGTACTCCATATTAAACGTCTCGCTTAGCTGGGCATCTAAAAAAGAGTTGACAGTATAAATTACGGCATTACCGGTAACTCGAGTCGCTACGCTTCGCCCCATCTGTCCTAAAAATGTGTTATCAATAATAGTGTCAAAAGTACCACCTTTTATCTTTTCTTCAAACTCTTTTTTACTTTGCGCAACAATGGGAGTATGCCCATTATCATGAAGTTCTATAGCCATAGCTACCCGTTGAGATTTATCTTCATTGTAGAGTAGTACATTGGTGTTTTTATTATCATAGTTTGTCGCAAAGAGTCGCGCAATCTTTTCTGTTTTAAATAATGAAAAGATTAAGTCGTTCTTGTAAAATTTTAGAATTGTGTTATATTTCTTTAAATCGTAGTCACAAAACGCAACGACTGCATGATTCTCTTTTCT
>CAWUTM010000032.1:0-17438 GCA_963925755.1 uncultured Sulfurimonas sp.
GTAGCTTCAACGATTTCAGCAGCCGGGAATGGTCTGATTGCTTTAACTTTAATTAAACCAACGCTTAAACCATCTTCACGTGCATATCTCCATGCTTCTCTAGCTTGTGCAGCAGCACAACCAGATGCAACAACAAATACATCAGCTTCAGGGTTTTGAACCTCAATTGGTCCACCAAGATACTCATAGATGTATTTCATTGCGCGTCTGTTACAATCCCAAATCTCTTGTTGCCATACTGCATGAATTAAGTAAGACATAAAGTTTGACTTTTGAACAGGAGCATCACGTTGAATTCTAGCTGGAGGAGTTTCATTATCCATAGCAGGAACTGGTGCAGCAATTGGGTCAAATGGTAAATAAGCCAAGTCTTCTGACATCATATCAACATAACCCTTAGCGTGTGTAACGAAGAAACCTTCTGTTGCAACAGCTACTGGAATGTAAACATCAACTTTTTCAGAAATAGCAAATGCCGCTAGTGTGAAGTCAAATGTATCTTGCTGATTTTCAGCATGTAACATAACAGCACCACAATGCATCATATAAGCCATTTCGATATTATCAGGCTGAATTGATAACGGAGCATTAACAACACGAGTTAATATACCAAGAACCGCTGGAACACGGTGACCTGGCCATGAAACAATTGCTTCTAAACCACGTAAAAGTCCAGGACCAGATGTTGCTGTAAATAAACGAACACCTGCTCTTGAAGCACCAGCGATTGCTGACATAGTACCAAGCTCTTCTTCAGCTCTGTAGTACTCTTTAATGTGACCTTGTGCAAAGATATCACCAACAAGGTGCATTACCTCTGATTGTGGTGTAATTGGGTAAGCAATTGCCATATCTGTGTTTGATCTTTTAACTGCTTCAGCCATAGCTTGAGCACCTGTTATAAAGTGTTTCTCTCTTGGAGCTTCCTTTAGCAGGTAGTTCATATCAACGTATTTTTTTTCTAATGTAGGTCTTATATTTGGACTCATTTGATGTCTCCTTTATTCAGTATCAGTAACATGTTCACCTTTTTTTGACATGATGAGACTTCTATACTCTCCATAGTCAGCAGGCGATAAATCACTATTATCTTCTTTTTCTAAAGACGAATTTTCTGGTGGTAGAGTAGTTGTCCACTCAATTCCTAGTCTATTTCTTTCTTCAATTAAAATTTCTTTGAATTTTTGAATATCAGATGCATGTAAATCTCTAATAGATGCCATTGCCTCTTCATGTCCCATATAAGCACATAATGCAACAGTATAACAATTAGTACCAGCGCGAATCATTCTAAGTGTAAGATTCGCATAGTGACAATGCACACCAACAAAAACACAAGCTTCGATTTTATTATCTAAGATTGTAAGATTTGGGTGATTTGGATTAATTTCAGCTTTAACATCAATTTTTGGATATTTAGGTCTGTAATCTGGCATTGGGATAATTTTACAATTTGGAATCTCAGATGCAAGATCTAAAATAGCTGCTGCTTTTTCAGCAACATCATCTTTCCAGTCCCATAGAACTTGTGGCCCAGGGAATATTGTAGGATTTCTCTTAGTAAGTAATGCAATCGCTGCATCTCTCATTGCCTCTTCAGGTGTTACAGTATTTCCATAAAGTAAAGCTGAACCAGTTGGTGCTAGCTCTACTCCCATGGCAGGTGCTGATGTTGGCATATAACCAGCAGGACCCTCTGTTACTATTTTCGTCATTCTTGACTCCTTTATAATAATGAAAAAGTTTTATAATCTACACGCAAAGTGCATAAAACATTTTTAAATTCTATATCTAATTATTTATTTTATAATTAGACACGCAGTTTTTCTGACTAAAAGTATCTTTAATTCTCTGAAAAACATGAATTTGTGGCTTATTGTAGCGAATATATCTTTAAGTTTACTAAATATATATTCGCTTTTACTCCATGATGTCTTAATGGCATCTATTAAAATATTTTGAATGAGCTAAAATAATAATCTATTAAACAACATTTATTCTCTACAAATCCCTACCACATAGGAATTTACTTAATAATAGACAGTACTTTAATCCTTCTATTAATAGACTGATTCTGAAGGACACAAGTATAAATAATACTAAATATCTGTGAATGTAAAATTATTTGAATGAGTAAAATGGTTACACTTATTATGTGCTTAAATCATTTTATTGTAAGAAAAAGTTACACTTTTGTAATAATAACTTTGATTTATTTAGTTTGAAAAAAGCTGATATATTAGGAGTGAATAACTATTGAATTAGGTGAGATATTGCTTATATAAGCTATAAATTGTCTATTTATAGCTTATTAATTATTAAATTTATATTATTAACAACCACAACTACCAGTACTGCAGCTGCTATCAGAACTATTAGTGCCACAACTGCCTGCATTTGGGTTTGCGCTTACTCTAATCATAAATGTTTTTGGACCTATCATCTGAGAAGTAAATAGATGTGTTGTGCAAAAGTCCTCATTCATAAATTCTGCTACTACATTTGCATAATTATATGCATCTTGCTGGTTATCAAAAGATTTTTCGTTAGCATATTCACTTTTTTTAAAACATGCACATTCTTGTTCCATTTGTACTGTATACATAATATATCCTTGTGTTAATTATTTGTCGAAGTATATTGATTCTTACTGAAAGTGAAATGGTTTTTAAAAGAAGGTATATTTTATAATAAAAAAATTATTTTCGATATTTATTACTACTCTGATTAACTTGTATTAAGCTAATCAGAGTAGTATAAAGCAGAGGTGAACTTAGTTTCCACCAGCAACTTTTGGAGAAGCTTCGCTACCATCAAAACCGATAGTCATTTTACTACTACGTACAAGATCTACTGCATCTTCAACATCTTCATCATCTTCATCTACAGGTCTAACCGTACGGTGCATAACTATTTTTTCTCCATAGTCTACAGCTTCAAAATAATGTTTCATACAAAACTGCTGATTCATTAAACACTCCATAACTCTTGCTTTATTAAGCATATCTTCTCTATTTTCAAATGTCATATTATTTTCAATGTCACTTTTTTTAAAACAACTACACTCTTCTTCTATTACTATTGTATACATATTATTTCCTTTGTTATTTAATTTCTTTTATGACAATGAATTCACCATTCTCATACGAATAAACTTTTTTCGCTTCTCTATCTATAATGATAGGGCGTATCCATTCATTTAATATAAACTCTTTGGCTATAGAGTTTTCAACCGCTTTTCCCGCTAACTCAAGAGGTGCTTCTACAAATGAAAGAAGACGCACAGGTTCATGGTATGCCTTTCCCTCTAAATAAACCGACTGAGTTGGCAGGCCAATTTTAAGATCACTATAGTTACCGCTAAACACACCTACCTTTGAAACTATATTATGATATACCTTAGAACCTGCACCGTAAATATGATTATCAACTGTAGAGAAGTAATGCTCTAAGTTAATCCATTCCCCTACAATCAATGGACCATCAAAGATTTTCGTAAGAATTTGTGCATCTTCATTATCTATTTTATAGTCATACGAGTGCATAAAAAATCGATTATTTAAAGTTAGGTGCTTAGTGAAATCTCTAGGACCAGCGAACACTCCCATGTTTTTTGCCAATCCCCACTCAGGTCTTGGTTCAGACCAATCCATAGATTTAACCATCATCTCTTTCTCATTTGGCATGCATGGAAGAGATTTAGATCTCTCTTCTCTAGAAAGTTTAGATGCTTTATTAAAATCATGCATAATCTTGTAGAATTTTGGGGCATCTTTTGATGCTAAGATATCTGTATCATAAAATTTTATTTCATCAGTCGTTGTAATATGAAGTCCAGGCATAAACTTTGTGCTATCTGGAATATCAATACCCTTTTCTTTAATCTTTTCTCTAACGACTTTTGTGTTTGCAATCATACAGAGCGCGCGTGTATTTGGTAAACTCACATTTCCACCACAAGCGCCACAATCAAGTGCTGATTCAAAAGGGTTATTATCAGATACGCTTCCATGACCGATTATCGTTACAAACTCTGGAAAGTCATCAACTTGACCTATCATAGTTAAATAATTATGTAGATATGAAACTTTCTCTTTAAGGGTAAATCCAACCATCGCAAGTTTATTTTTTTGATACTCATAATCTTGAGGCGTAATTTTATAAGCAATTTTTAGCTTTTCAATAATCTCATCTTGGACTTCAATTTTCAATTTAGCATTAAAAATAAGATGATTTCTAACCACTTCCACCTCAATTTCAGAATACTCTTTTTTAGTACTATCAGCCAATACAGACTGAATAATCTTAGTATGAAGTTTTTTAACATAAAACTCAATCTCATAAGCAGAAAGTTTATCAAGCGTATATTTTGTTTTAGGTTTACTTGGCTTGAACTTAGATAAAAACTTATTAGTCTTTTGAGGTAAGAATGTTTTACCAAAAAGATTAATTCCAAATATCCAACCAATAGCCTCAACCATTATATAAGGAGTATAAGGATTATTTTTCAAATCGCTTAGAACTTTTTTTGTCGTTTTATTCATACCTTTTTTAGAGCTATATTCAGCATGTGCTTCTACTGGTACTTCAAATACAACATTGTTTCGTTTTACGATAGCCGGTGCCAAAAACAGCTCGTGGGCTTTGTCAAATTCTACAAAGTTTATAGGCAATCCAAGAAAACCTCCAGCACCATATGTTTTATATGCACCCATTCCTTCGATTGAACGACGCATAACTTCTGAACGCACATCTAAACAAAATGTGGCAGAAGCAACTGCTTTTTCTTCTTCTTTGTGCTCAATATTTGTTATCTCGTCCACATATGTATTAATGTAAGAGTCCTCAAGAGATTTAAGCCAAATATATCCCTCTTCTTCTCTGAGTTTTTTTAGAATATTGGCAAGATCTGTCAAAGGAAGATCGCTTTGTAAAACTTCATTAGAGTGTTGAATTTGCAAAGCGTCTAAATTGAGCTCTTCTACAATATATTCAGACAAAACTTTATTAGTTTTTTCATTATTTTCCAAAGCGTCTAACTCAGCTCCAAAAAGCATATTTTTGTGTTTAAGAATTTGTAAAATTACATCACTTAAATCCTTATTTGAATGCTCTTCAAAAATTTCAAAGTTACTAATCTTACTTTTTTGGACAACTTGCAACTCATGATAAAGCCTAACAGCCATATACTCTATTAAAGTCGATGGGTACTCTTGCTGTGAGACATACTCTGGGTCTTCAGAGCGGTATTTGATAAAACCAGCCCAACCATGAAGTTTTAGAAGATGAGTTAAAAGATATGATTCTGTATCTTTTACACAAAGTTTTTCTAGTGTTTCTTCAACAAAACTTTCTGCATCTTTGTCATAAGAAAAATTTTCAAAAAGTTTAAATGCTTCAAACATACCAAGTTCTCTGTTTGGCATATGCATCGTTGTTTGGTCTTCATCTAAAAAACGTGAGATAAACTCAATAATTTCTTTTTCAACGGCATCTTTTTCCTGACTACCAAAAAGCGCGTCGTTAATCTCATAAAGAGTCATATGTTTAATCAGATGATTTAACCATTCCTTTTCGTTAGAATAGACTGAGTTTTCTTTTAAGTGTGAGAATAAAGAAGTGTTTATCTCTTCTTTTTTTGAAATAAATTCTACTCTCAGACTTCTCCATTTTGGAGAAACTTCCATAAGAAATTTTTTAGCAAACTCCAACGGAATATCTAGGCCTTTTTCGGAAAGAACTTTATCTATATTTTTCTCAAAAATAGAATTATTAATTTTTCCTTCCTTATACAAATCCATGTAATATGATGAATCCATATAAACACTACCACCAAAGATACTTTGAGCTTTATTTAGTCCATCTTTAAAATGTAAGTGTTCAAAACCCTTTAAAGGATTATGGTGAATAAACGATCCAATAGGCCAATAGTGTGGTACTGTACTTTTAACCGCATCTAGTTTTTGTAAAATACTCATAGTAGTATCTCCTTGAATCCATTCACACTAAGCAATAATAGTAATAGCACAATAAATAGGTGTGTCGCCTTCTCAGTTGCTGTCATATGAACATAATGAATATTTGAATTTGGTCTACCAAAGAGAGTCTTTTTCATAACTCTCATTGCAAGAAAAAAGTTACCAAAAAATAGAGTTATAATAACGATGCTCCAAAGTAAACTAGGTTCACTATTAAATATATACCCTAAAAAATAGAGGGAATTTGGAAATGGTGGATAAAGAGCCAACGCAATCAAGTAAAAAGTCAAGTAAGTACCAATATATGGTCTAACAAGAGTTATACCCGTAATGTGGTGATAATTAGCACTACCGTAGTTCTTTTCATAAAAATTTGCAATCAAATAAATACCAGTTAGCGAAACTAAAAGCGACAGACTATACATTGCACCCTCATTTTCAAAAAGAAGAAAAAATGGTGCGTTTACAAATATAAGATGATAACCAAATTTGTAAAAATTTGTTGTTTTCGTTGCTCTGTAAATTGAGAACAGTGAGCTCAAAAGTGCAACAATTACAAATGGCGCTGTATGCTCATTTGGTACAAACCTAGAAAAAATAACGGCAGACAAGAGTAAAAGACCGCTCAATAAAAAAATATGCTTACTCTTCATAAATCTTACTTTTTCTAGAAGGATATAGTATGGTAATCCAGCAGCTAATAAAAATAATCCAATATTATATATCATGACTTATCCTTTTTAAAAATATTAAATAGACTAAAGTAGTATCCCTCTTTCACTAAAAGCTTATAGAATGCCCACTTTAAAGTGTTAGGACTGCCTTCAGAATCAGGAAGTTCTACCTTATGTTGTTTATACATAAAGAACCACCCAATAATCATGATGGCTGCTATCATCACAAGTGACATTACAGTTGTAACATTAAGCGTTGCAGCTTTGTAAAACAATAATGCGTCATGCCCATATATAAAATGTTCAAGGGCTAATCCAATAAACTCATATGTAAACAGGATAATAATAAATGAACTAACTAAAGCAAATATCACTTTAAATGAGTCCGCTTTGGAGACTTTAAAAAATGATAAGAAAAGTTGAGTTCCAGTAAGCCAAGCAAAAGCCAAAATTACGATGGAAGCGTTAAATTCAAAAAAGTCTTCACTTAAGACCATTTTTACACCTATAAAAACGAGCACAGGTAAAACTGTAAAAAATAGTAAATAGTTGAATGCTTTTTTAGTACTGCCTTTGATTTTTTCTTCCCAAAATAGCTCATACGTAAGACGCTTTGGAAGATTGGAGTCATGCCTTGCTAATTTTATAAGAGCACCTGATTCCAAAAAGAGAGACGCTTTGAAAATACCATGTACCATAAGGTGGTAAATTGCAAGAGAAAAAGCACCAAGACCAATCTCCATTATCATATACCCCATTTGTCCTACTGTTGAATACCCGAGTGAACGCTTGATGTCAGAGACCACAAGCATAATCAATGATGCAAAAATTGCCGTAAAAAGTCCAACTACAAAAGCAATATTTAAAACAGCTGGAGTAAGAAGTAGTAAATAAGCGAGTTTATTTAATAAAATACCCCCAACATTAACTACGCCAGCGTGCATAAGGGCTGATACAGGGGTAGGAGCTTCTGATGTATACGGTAACCAGATATGAAACGGTGCAATTGCAGACTTCATCATAGCCGCTAATAAAAAGAGCAAGCCTATTACAAAGATTATTGGATTATTAACTGGGCTTTGAGACATCGCGAGCCATTTTTCACTTAATACCGCCAAGTCAAAACTTCCAAACGTATGATAAGTAAGAACAACGCCAAATATAAATACTAAATCGGCCCCTTTATGAATCACCATAGTCCATTTAGCGTTTTTTACAGCGGAGTCAGAACCTACGTTAAACGAAACAAGTAAATACAAACTGATACTCATCAGTTGCCATGCTAGGGCAAGAACAATGAGATTATTACTCATAACAAGTAAATAAATAGCTGCAAAAATAAAGTTTAAAAGAACAAAAAATCTTTTATAACCCGGTTCATCCCACATATATTTAGTTGCATATTTACGAATCACTAAACCGAGTATCGCAACATAAGGGACTAAAATTGCTGAAAGTTCATTATATATAAGTAGCCCGCCAAAGCCTATTATAGTAGTATCGTTACTTATAACATAATAAGTACCATACAGACCAAGTAAAGCAATCATGCTTGATAGTATGATACTAACCTTTGGGATCAACTCTTTTTTTCTAACAAAAAATAGAAGGAATGCTATAACAATCGGTATGACTGGAATAAGTAATATTATTTTTTCCACTAAAACTCCTGGTATCCACTAAAAATTTCTTTAAGAACTTAGGTTATAGTATAACTCTTGTTCTAATATATTTATTATTATAGATTAATACTTTTAAATATAGTCAATAATAAAGAAAGTTATACTCAAGATTTAACCTTAGTACTTCTTATAGTTACATTTATTTAACTCATTTATTAATAATATAATTTACAACTATAATTATTTAAGAGCTATTTTTAACATTTTAACTTTTAATTTAAGTTAAATGGAGGAATGACAATGAAATATTAAAGTAAAAAATTAGGTAAAAGACAACTTGACGCCTCTCCCATATAGAATATAAATCTACCAAATCCTTGTCGATATGCTATCAAGTATGTTACTTATTCTTACATATACTCACTTTATCAATAAATTTTATTAGTATCAGCAATAGTACTATTAATGTAGAATAGACCTCTATTAAAATTGATTATTAAGCTATAAAATCCCAAAAATAGGTCTATCCTATGAAAATATATTTAATTCAATAAAGAAGATAAATTTATTAATAAAATAATTTTATATGATAAGTTAAAGAAAAGTTAAAGCCTTTTTCAGTAAAATCCCAATTGAAAAACATAAAATGTAGCTGATATAATATGTTATAAGTGTGGTAAATACTTGTTCTTAAAGATTATTGTATTATAGTTGTTTTGAGGCTACATTACCAAATTATTAGTTATCGTCATTAATTATTATTGACATAAAATGGTATCTATGTTTAAAGTCATCATAGGAGAAAAAATGTATTATGTAGCAAAAGTTAATTCTGACATGTGTGCTGAGTATAAATGTAACACATGTACACTATATTGTCCAGAGGCGAATACGCTAATGTTTAATAAAGACGGAAATACATCTTGGGTAGATGAAGATAGATGTAAAGGGTGTGCACTGTGTGTATACGTTTGTACTGACATGTTAGATCGTAATTGTATTACGATGGAAATGGCTGGTCACGAAGAATAGTTAAGTATATAATTTATATCTAATTTAAACTTATATTATAAAATAACAAATTTATAGGAGAACTTATGGCAAATCAAGGTCCTGCGTATTACTCACCGTATCCTGCGGCAGTATATGAAGGTGTAATTACACCACCAGAGGGTAAAGCACTTTTACTTGAAACAGTAGTAGATGAAGAAGTTGCAATGAGAGAAATTGCAAAAGTTATGTTGACTAAAGAAAATGCAACAATTTTCCCTGGTCCACAAGTATTATACGGTTTTAACGAAGAAGCTAAGAAAAAAGCTACTCTTATCAAAGAGATGGCAGAAGTACTTAACGCTAAGATGATTCCAATGTATGACTATAGACCAAAGTATCCAAAAATTGATGCTGAAGTTGAAATCAATCCAAATCACCCAAATTTAACAATTTGGCATAACAATATTAAAGCAGCAATCTTTATTGGTGTTCACTGTCATTATGCAAACGTTGCGTTAAAAATGGTTAGATGTGAAACTGATTGTTACACAATTGCAATTTGTGGTCTGTCTGGACACGAAGATGCTATGGCAACATTAAGAGATCAACATTCTTCAGAGCTTGAGAAATTTATCAAGATTGCTAGAGAAGTAAAATTAGAACTAAAATTATAAGAGAAGGAGATAAACAATGAGTAGAATTACTGATATGACAGACACACACAATTGGTCTGGACAAAAATTAGTTACAGCAGATCACATGCTTTTCGATGCTCCAAGAGAAAAACACTTCATGACAGGTTCAGAAGTTTTAAAAGAAGCAATAAAAAGATGTACAGTTGATGCGTCTGTTTCATACCCTATTACACCACAATCAGAAGCAGCTCACCTTATTGGTGAACTATGGGCTGAAGGTTATGTAGGTACATACTTCCGTGGAGAAAATGAATTTGGTGTAATGTCAGAGGTTGCAGGTTGTGCAATGGCTGGTGCTAGAACAGTTACTACTACTTCAGGTCCTGGTACACTTAGAGCAATGGAAAACTTTCCACAATGGTCTGGTACAAGAATTCCTTGTCAACTAGTACTTATGGCTCGTGGTATCAATTCACCACTAACTATTCAACCAGACAACTTAGAAGTTTCATTTATGTTAGAAACTGGTTGTATGATTTGGTATGCTGAAAACGTACAAGAACTATTTGACATGTCAATTGCCGCGTTCATCGTTGCTGAAAAGCCTGATGTTCACGTTCCAATCGTTACTGTTGTTGATGGTTTCTTTGTATCTCATACAAGAGAATCTGTAATGTTACCAGCTGATGACATTGCTCTTTTCCCTTACGAGCCATATAAAGCTCCATTACCTCCGATTGATTCTGAAACTCCTCCTGGACGTTTTTTAAGAGATCCATTCGTTATGAAGTCTAACTATATTTCTTACGCAACTCATGCTTCATGGCAGTGGGAAGTAAGATCTGCAGTTGAGCGTTCACGTCCATATGCTGAGCATTTCCTTAATGGTCTTGTGCATGTAACTGGAAATGAAGATGCTACAATCGCATTTGTTACTTGTGGAACTGCTTCTCACCAAGCAAAAGAAGCACAAAGAGATTTAGAGAAGCAAGGTGTTAAGACTAAGGTTATTAAACTTAGAACAATTAGACCTTTCCCAACTAAAGAACTACTTGCTGCACTTGACGGTATTACAGATGTTTTCGTACCTGAATTCAACGTTGTTGGTTGGTTAGAAAAAGAAGTTAAAACTGCACTTTACAATAAACATAATGCTGCTATAGTTGGCGGTCCAAGAGTTGCTGGTGGTATGAGTATGCCTTCTGAAGCAATTCAAAAAGAAGTATTTGAACACATTAACGGAAAAGGAGCATAGTATGGCAATAGATATATATAAAATCAATCCTGAATTTAGAGACATTATGCCTAAAGAGATCATTGATCTTGAAGAGAATGCTACATGGGCTCAAAACCAAGAGAAACCTCGTGGTATTAAAGAGCTTCCAGAAACAAAAGAGATTCTTGAAGAACACTCATTATGTGCTGGTTGTCCAGAAGCTGCTGCATTAAGATATGTACTTTCTGCACTACCAAAACCAGAAGAAACAATCATTGTTAACTCAACGGGTTGTACGTCTTTAATGTTTCCACATATTGCTCTTCATACAGTTCACTCACTTTTTGGTAACCAAAATGCTGTTGCAACTGGTATCAAAAGAGTTTTAGACTGGAGATTTCCAGATACTGAAAAAGATGTTGTTGTTCTAGCTGGTGACGGTGCTACTGTTGATATCGGTCTTGACTATACACTTCAATCTTTCTTTAGACAAGAAAATATTACTACTATCTGTTTTGATAATGAAGTTTATGCAAACACTGGTGGACAAGAATCAGGTGCAACTCCAAAAGGTCAAGTTTTCAAAATGGCTCCTCTTGGTAAGAAGTTCGAAAAAGTAAAAATGTGGGAACTTGCTGTAACATCTGGCTGTCACTACTCTATGAACATGACAGCTTCTGCTCCTAAAGCAGTTGCTAAAGCAGTTAGAGAAGCGATTTTAGTTGCTAGAGAAATCGGACCAACATTCCTTAACATTTATACTCCTTGTATTCTTGAAATTGGACTAAGTGCTAATGAAGGTCTTGGCGAAATGAAAGATCAAGATAAAGATAGATTTGCTAACTTCAAGCATGTTTCACCAGAAGCAGAAGAGTTCTTGAAAAAATGTAAAGCAGAAGGAAAGTTATAATGGCTAAAGATTCAATAAAAGTAAGAATGCCGGGTCTAGGTGGGCAAGGTGCTGTAACTGCAGCACATATTGCTGCTACTGCAGCTGATACTGATGGTTATTTCGCTGTTTCTAATCCATTTTTTGGTGCAGAAAAGCGTATGGCTCCATCTGAGAGTTATGCAAGAATTGGTACTGTGCCTATTTATGATAGAGGGGAAGTAATTTACCCAGATATCGTTATGATTTTCCACCCACAAGTTATTACTATGGGTAAATCATACACTATGCCTTTTTATGCTGGTATTAAAGAAAATGGTCTAGTAATCATTAACTCTGATAGAGATCTTTTAACTGACGTAGATAAAAAAATATTAGACGATTTAAACGTTAAAGTTTTAACTCGTGACTTTACTCAGTTTGCTATCGATGAAGCAGGTACTGAACTTGCAACTAACATGGCTATGTTAGGCGCATTATTTGGTGCTCTTGGTACAGTTAGTAAGTCGGCTATTGAAGAGGGAATCAAAGATAGATTCCTTAAGAAATATACAGCTTCTGGTGGTACTGCTACACTTGACTCAGTAATTGAAAAGAAATTTAAGAAAAAGCAAGAGCTTATCGATAAAAATCTTTCTACTGCATCAGCTGCTTACGATTTAACAGCTGCATGGGCTAAAGAAGTTGGACTAGAGCAAATTCTAGAGCCTTCAAAAAATAACAACGGTAACATTCAAAAATAAATATTATAACTGTGCTTAGGCACAGTTGTTCTTACCCTCTATAAAAACATACACAAACTTTTTTCATAAACCCTAAACACAAGAGCTTATTAAATAAGTTTTATTAACAAGGAATACATATGGTACAGTCATTTATAATAACAGGATTTTTGGGTGTTGGAAAAACTACAATGCTTACAAATACGGTCAAAGAACACTTTAGCGACAAAAAAGTTGCTATCGTAGTAAACGAGTTTGGCGATATAGGCATAGATGGTGACATACTCAGTAATGTATACAGCGAAGTGCTTGAAATATCTGAAGGCTGTATTTGTTGTCAGCTAGCTGAAGAGTTTGAAAGTGGTGTGATTGAAATCATGAATAAGTACAATCCAGAGATAATATTTGTAGAGACTTCAGGAGCATCTGAGCCATTTCCTATCTTCTTATCAATGCAAAACCTTGGGATATCCGTAGAGGGTGTAATATGCGTTGTAGATTCTAAAAATCTTGACTCATACAAAGATAACTCAACGGCCCAGTATCAAATTGGTGGTTCAAATATCATCGTATTAAACAAGACAGATCTCGTTAATGATGAGGAATTAGAAGCTGTCAAGCAAGATGTCATTAAAATAAAAGAAGAGTTCAATATTAAAAACACTCTGACAGGTAAAACAGTTTTTAATAGCTATGTTATCAATAGTGCTGAGCGAGGCATTGTTAATAAAGAAGTATTTGAAGGCATTTATAAAATTGATGAAATAATTGGATTAGCAAAGGATTATAAACATGATAATCATACGACAGAAGATTCAATCACTCAGAAAGTTGCTTATCTTAAAGAGGGTATAGAGTTTAATGACGTAGATGTAATACTAAATAACATTCCTAAGAGTATCTATCGAGTTAAGGGTGTAGTGAAGGTAAAAGACGTAGCAAATCCAATTGTAATAAATTACTCTTTTGGTAATATTTCTTTTGATGAACTTGACACCTATGAAGAACCATCTATTATGATATTTATTGGAGAATCAATAGATGCAGACGTTAATGAATTATGTAAGAAATTTGATTATTTGAATATGCCCCAGTTTAGAGTAGGGAAATAATATGAGCGAGCAAGCCAGAATAATTGAAGAGTTACATGCACTCATTATGGTTATCTTAAAAAATGGGTCTGCTACCCCAGCAGAAGGCCAGGCCATTGATGATCTTGAGGATTTACTTTATAAAGAGAAGTGCTTTATTGAAATTAAACATCCAGAATATACATGTCAAGGAGAAGAAATAGCAGGTCTATTTTTTAGTGACTCATATACGAATGCCATAAATAAAATGTGTGAGTATGAAATTACGCCTGAAGATTTTTTTGGATTTGCTGAGTATCATTTTGATGAAGACGAGGAAGAGGAATTAGTAAAGATGTTTACAGACCCCTTTATATCTGAAGTGACACAAGCTTATAAACTACAGTGTAAGTCTATTAATTCTTAGTAATACCTTGTTAAGAGATGGCATTTAACCCATCTCTACAGAATCAATTTCTTCTTTAAACTCTTGAATAGATGCAGTGACATGATTTGCTACTTCTTCAGCCGTGTCTTCGAGTGCAGTACTCCCTAAATGAACTCTACGTGTACGTTTATTGTATTCGCTCACGACATATGTTAGTAAAATGTAAGGGTGATCAGATGATGGTTTATCATTTTTGACCGTTACTTCCACTCCAGGTATAAAGTAGTCAATATCAATATCGGGATCGACCATTGCTTTATTTACCAACTCAACTATTTTTTCCAGTTTTGTTTTAAGTTCTACATTCATAATAATTCTCCATTAATAATATATCTAAGGATGACCAAATTTTAGTACTTGCTATAATTTATTTACCAATCTATACATTAGATGTATAGAAGTATAAAATTTTAGCCCATTTTAAAGGCATCAGTCTCATCTTTAAATGCTTCCATGCTCAATACTACATGCTTAGCTAAATCTTCAGGCGTGGATTGAAGAGCCGTCTTACCTAAACTGACCTTCTTGGTCGGTTGATTTTCATTAGCTGTATATCTTAATAAGATATAAGGATTACCCGTAACATTACAAGTATCCGATGTTGTTTCTACTTCTGGGATACAATATTCAAGATCCATTTCCAGATCTACATCTGCATCCTTCACAAGCGCTACAATTTTTTCCAGTTGCATTTTTAGTTCTTTATTCATAATAATTCTCCTAATAATATAGCTAGTTTCAGTATCTTTTTACATCCTTTGATAAATAGTATCATTTCTATTTATTACCTTTTATAATATTTTATACTACCTGTAATAGTTAAGAAAATTTTAAAACCTTTAGTTAAACAAAAAAAATGAATAAGTTTTGTTGTTTAATTATAAACATGGATAACTTCATGTTAAAATACGAAAAATATTTATATGGAGATGAAAATGGATAATCTGAAAGCTTTTCTTGAAAATGATGATGGAGATGGTCTTATTCAAGAAAAAAAGACTGAAACAGCTGCTTCCAAAAAAAATCTTAGTAATACAATGCAAAAAAATATGGAGCTTGCAAAGATGTGGGAAGACGCAGCCGAGTATGAAGAAGAATTAGAATCTTTTGAGAAAGAGCTAGTAATTATCAATTCGAACCCTTTAAAAGATCTTCCAGCAGCGTTGGAACAAGAACTTCCAAATAAAGAAAGAAATTATGGGCAAGAGTTGAAATCTATTTTGTCTGCTATCTGGACTTATAAAGTAGAAACTGAAAAAACACACCCAATAGAACAATTAGAACTCATCAAAGCAGTTGAATTTTGTGACGTTGTTGAAAAGTTAACTACTATGAACCCCGATTACACTGGTGATTTTGAAAAAGAGGTTAAATTGGCTTTAGTAAAAAGGCTGGAAATGCTTATAGAAATGAAAAAAGAGCATATTAAAGAAGAAGAGGATGAACTTTACATAGCAGGACTTAAACCAAGTTTTGTAAAAAGAATGTATAAACAGCTTCACGGTTTAGCAAAATAAATATTTATTTTGCTTGAAACTCGATCTCATCAATTGAAAAATCTTTTAGGTTATCTAGTAACCATAAGTGAGCTTTTGAGTTTTCATTCACAAAGAAAGAAATCAACCCTCCATCCTCATCATTTTTAACAAGTATACTATCGTTGTTATTTTCTTCCCATGCGGATAAAGAACCATACTCTATATATTTATTATCTATTACATAACTTTGTAACATTATTTCTTTTTCTAGAGAGTAAAAAAGAAATCTTTTAGAAGCTATGTCTTCTAGCGTTGCTGGGACACTAGAGCTAAAATTATGTACTTTATATTCAAAATTTTCTAAAAATTCAGACATGAACTTCTTTGTCCAAGCAAGCACTTGTTTCATACACTTAGAAGTTGCTGGGTCAGTATTGTCTCTATCTAAATATGCTGTATTATAGTCTTTACAAATGTTACTGTAATCAATTCCAATACCAATAATGCTCATATTAAACCTCTTTTAGTACCTTAACCTCATTACCAACCGCTAGTTGACCATACTCTATTGGAGTAACAAAAATACCACGTTGTCCATGAATAAGCTCCGGAAGCTCAGGCGCAAACGCATATAAGTAACGGTAGCTTTCACACGGTCCATTTACTTCAAAAACAACATCGCCAATTTCAATTAGTGATCCTGCTTTAAGATGGTTAATGTCAATATCAACATAGATATCTTCCATTAGTACACCTTGATCCACAACTAGTTCCGCTTCTTCTATAATGTCATAGCTTTTTTTTGAAACGATAACCATCTTGTGTTCAGAACCATTTTCATAGTCTCTACTACCCATGATACCCTCTTCATCACAGTCCATATCTTCAACTTTCATACGGTGACCTGCGCGTATCATATCAGGCATTGTCATATATAGTGTTAGTACTTTTCCAGTTGTCATTTTTCTTCCTTAATTAAAATTATAATAATTTTTTAGTGATAATAGCGTAATTAATTTTACTCTATTATATTGTTGGTACTTCTTCTATTGTCATGCCCGTGGCAACTATATATAATGGTGCGTTACGTACATGTAACATAGCAGTTCCACTACCCAGCGCAAAACCGAATAAATCACGCTCGTTAATCATACTAACCCCAAATCCCATATCGAGATAACCGAGGACACTGTTAACAAGTATTCTTTCATCTTTAATGCCAGTAAATGTTACTTTAACACTACTCACATCTTCGCCATCATCATCTTGTATTACAATAGTAACAACTTTTGAAGAATCAGAAACTTCTTCAATCCAGCGCATTTGAGCATATTTAAAGTTTTCATACTTTGCTAATAAAGCATTAATTTTTTCCATTATTGTCCTTTTCGTAATTAGACTCGTATTTTATCTACTCAAGGCTATAATGCCCCTGAAGATAATACTTATGAAAATTCTACATAGAACCATTAAAGTTCGTAGAAATATATGTCTATATGACATTGAATCACATATGTATGTTTTTATCTATTATAATCTTTTTATACTCATCATACAGGACTGTATAAGTTGAAAATCCATATAGATATAGACTGCTTTTTTGTGAGTGCCGCACGAATAAAAGACCCATCATTAAACAATAAACCTGTTGCCATAGGGGGAAGAAGTGATACTAAAATATTTAATTCCAATGCAAAAAAACAGACTGTTAGT
>CAWUTM010000033.1:0-4642 GCA_963925755.1 uncultured Sulfurimonas sp.
GAGCATATTTATACTGTCGCCCATAATTTCAGTGGCGATTAGGCCTATCATAAAACTCACAGGTATTCCCAAAGCAACAACAAACGCGATACCACGGTTAATGAAGATAAGCATAGCTATAAAGACTAGCATAAGACCAAACGCGATGTTAGAGAAGACAGTATTTAAACGGTTTTTTATCCAGATAGAGGTATCTGTGTATATGCTGTACTCTAACTCACTATGCTGCAGTTTTTTCTCTTTAAGGAGCTTTCTTATATCTTTAACTAGAGCTATCGCGTTTCCATTTTTACTCTTTGTAACGTTTATAGATATGTTTCTCTTTCCGTTATAGTGAGAAAGTTCTATCTCGTCACTTAAGGTAAACGCCACATCCGCGATATCTCCGATGCGTACCTTTACGTTTCCTACTCTTATGATGGTGTTTTCAATATCAACTTTATTTTTTTCACCGTTATATGTAGAGATGTAAAGGTGGTGTGCTTTTTGTTTGATAGTACCTATTGGGAAGATTGAACTAATATTTTTAATGGAAGATATAACTAAGGATGGTTCTAGCCCATAAGCCTTTATCTTGTCGTTATTTAGCTTTATGTCTAACTCTTCATCTGAGTTTCCACGAATTACTATTTCGCTTAGGTCTTTAAACTGGCTTAATTCACTTTTGAGCTCATCAGCGCGCTTAAGTAAAACAGATCTATCAACATCTCCAGAAAGGGCTATAAGAACAAGAGGAAAAGCATGAGTGCTTATCTTTGCTATAGGTTCAGCCATGTCAGCGGGTAAATCTTTTTGTATACTACTAACTATGTCTTTTATATCATTTAAAACACTAATGTTATCTGAGCCTGACTTTATATCCGAGCTAATACTAAAAGAGCCATTTTTGATACTACTCTTTATCTCTTCAAGCTCATCAATGTTCTGTAAGTTGTCTTCTAAACTCTGCACGACCATCTTATCGAGAACATCAGCCGAGGTTCCAGCATAACCACCTCGAATAGAAATCTTATCCATCTGGGTAGGAGGAAATATCTCTTTTGAAATGTTGAGATACGCAAATACCGAAAGCATAAATATAAAGATGAGAAGTATATGGTTTAATAGTGGTTTTTCTATTGAGAATTCTATAAATTTACGAATCATTGTTTACCCTAAAAAAGTGTGTCTAAAATTTGATTTTTGAACCGGATAGCTTCAATAGAGGCAGTAATAATTTTGTTTTCTTCTTTGAGTGTCTCATACTCGTGTTTAAGCTTTGCAATATCTCTACTCTGGAAGTAAATTTGTTGTGTTATATAGACCTTGGGAAACGAAAACATAGTAATAAAAGACAATATAAGAAAAATATATAAAAAGTAGTTGAAATTTAATTTTCTTTTTATGATGAAAATAGTATCTAATTCATCTAAAAGTTCACTCTTGTCACTCATCTAATATCCATCCCAAAGACTCTCATTTTTGCACTTCTACTTCGTACGTTTTCTTTGAGTTCGTCCTCTTTTGCCATGAGTGGTTTTTTAGTGAGTGTTTTTCCCATTTTATGGTTATTCCCGCATTCACATCTAAAAGCTTCCTGAGGACAGATACAAGACTTAGCCCAAGAAGAAAACTCTTGTTTTACTATACGATCTTCAAGCGAATGAAAAGATATAATAGCAATTTTGGCTCTGTTTAACCTTGCTTCTTTAAGACTTAACAAAAGAGACTTTAATTCACCTAACTCGTCATTAACTTCTATACGAATTGCTTGCATAAGAAGCGTTGCGGGATGGATTTTTTTACCGTGAGGCATATCTGGTTTTAGCGTGTCACTTAACTCTTTTGCTGAAGAGAAAGGTCTGTGTTTAGTGATGGTTTGCGCTATTTTTTTATAGTTTCTTAGTTCTCCATACTCTAAAAGTATGTTTTCTAGTTCGTCCGTTGAGTACTCATTGACAACCTCAGACGCAGACAAAGGAGCATCTTTGTCCATTCTCATATCAAGCGTTTCACTCTCATAAGAAAAACCTCTTTCTTTATGATCAAGCTGAAGAGAAGAAACGCCAATGTCCGCTAAAATGCCTTTAATATCTTCGGTATTTACTTCACTCAAAATCTCTTTTATTACATTTGAGAAACGACCTTTTCGTATTTCTACTCTGTCACCGTACTTTGCTAAACGCTCAGTAGAAAAGTCAATGGCAGTCTGATCTTGGTCTATGGCTATGAGGGAGATGTTTGGATTTGCATCTAGTATCATCGAGGAATGTCCTCCATAACCCATAGTACAATCTATAATAATCCCATCTTCAATATCACTAAAAGCTTCGATGACTTCACGGTATAAAACTGGAATATGGGGAATATTTTGCACAAAAGACCTTATTGAAAGTTATATCTACAATTATACATCATTTTTACGCAAGAATACTAACAAAAAATAATTTACATTTAAATCTTAATACTGTATCATAAAGAAAAAAAGAGGTGCTATCTTTATGTTATTAGAATTTCAGAATGAGATTATTGCCATTATCGTGACTATTTGTTTAGTTGTAGTTTTTCTTGTACTTAAAAAAGATAAAAAAACTCAAGTAGATACTGATATTGCTGAAGAAAAAGAAATTCATGCAGACGAAATAACACTAAAGACTACTCTTACACCCCAAGTACCTCTCTCACAAAGAATTAAAACAGAAGTTAAAATCACTCCCGATGTAAACCTTGGTGGAAGTGAAGAGGGAGACTTTGGTCCGCCTGTAGAAACTACTATTGAAGAACCGGTAGAGCAAAAAAGAAAAAGTGATAAAACAATTACAAAAAGAGATGTTCCAAAACATGACAAAATAACCAAACAAAGATTTACAGAATTTTCAGGACAAAGAATTTTAATTGCAGAAGACAACCTGATAAACCAAAAAGTTTTGACAGGACTTTTAGCCGGAAGTGGCATAGAACTTGTCATGGCGGATGATGGACAAGAAGCACTAGATATACTTAAACAAGATAGTGACTTTTTACTTATACTAATGGATGCTCATATGCCTAGAGTAGATGGTTTTGAGGCGACTAGAATTATTAGAAGCATCCCTGAGTATGACCATATTTTAGTAGTGGCCCTAAGTGGTGACACGGCAACTGACGACATTGCAAAAATGAAAGACGTAGGAATGGCTGAACAGTTAGAGAAACCTTTAAGAATGGACTCACTCTATGACATCATCTATGCTTACAGTGGCCAAACAGTCGTAAAAGACGATGCTAATTTTCTACAGGTAATTATGACAAAAGAGTTGAATGGTGAAAAAGGACTCCAAACTTGTGGTGGTGATGAAGAGTTTTACCGTGATATTTTAAATGAGTTTGTACAGACTTATGAGAACTCAACGAACACACTTGGTGATTTACTACATTCTGAGAAACTAAAAGAAGCGGATAAACTTCTTCTAGACATCATTGGCATCACAGCAAATATTGGGGCAATTCCACTCAATACGATAGCTTCAGATATAAAAACGGCCTTGCACAATACGCAAGAAAAAAGCTACCTTTCACTTATCAACCAATATAAAACTCATCTTGACAATCTACTACAAGACATAAAAGAATACTTGTAGATGTCTAAGGTCTACTTAACGGGAGCTGGTCCCGGTGATATAGACCTGCTAACAATTAAAGCTCTTAAAATCATACAAAAAGCGGATGTTATCATCTATGAAAACTCTCTTAATCATAAGTGTGTTGTCAGACTCAAAGGTGGTGATCCATTTGTCTTTGGGAGAGGCTCCCAAGAGGCACTTTATCTCAAACAAATATATAAAAGCGGTCGGAACAGGGCCTAAAGGTAATCGAGATTTGAGTTTTACCGAAAGTGAAGAAATAATGACTCAAATACTCAAAGAAGAAGTGCATCCAGAGTTAATCTCCGCGTTTTTGCTTGGTTGGAGAATGAAACCTGAAACTATAGAAGAGTTTCAAGGAGCACTCAGAGCGCTTGACTCCTTTTGTTTACACAGTGAAGTCAAAAACTCTATTGAACTTGGCTATCCCTTTGATGGTAAAGCTAAAAATCCATATCTTCTACCACTCATAGGGGAAATTCTCACTAAATCGGACTTACAACTAGTAGTCCTTGGAGACGAGCTTCAACCTGCAAAAGAAGGTGTCACAACTAAAGAGTTATGCACAACGACTAAGCTCACTTCAAACATACACTTTTTTGATAGAAACATGTATTCCCCCGCATTGCATAAACTCACGGAATTACGTATGCGTTTAGCTCTCAGATGTGGGATAAACACCATCGAAAAACTTCCAAATATAAGCAAAAGCGAATTTGCGATAACTGGAGTGCATCACAAACCTTACGTTGCAAAATACAATGCTATTTTTTCTTCGAGATATAAACGATTTGCTTTGATTCAAGGAAATGAGGGGACACCGGAACTCTTTAAAAAAGGCACCTTATGGATAAGCGAAGAGGGAGTAACCACAGAGTACACTGTTGACCCTGCTGATTATGGCATTCTTTCACAAGAGGATTTGTCAGGGCTTGCAAAACTAAACGCGGCTATATTTCTTTTTGTATGTAAAAAGTTTATCTCCATAGAAGAAGCCTTTAAAAGTCTCTCTTAGTCCTTAATCTTTTGCATGTAACTTT
>CAWUTM010000034.1:0-9564 GCA_963925755.1 uncultured Sulfurimonas sp.
TTTTAATTTTTACATTTCCTTCAAAAATTTCTATACTACCAATCTCTTGATTAGCCGATAAAAGGGACATAACAGAAACAATTATAGACACTATAAAATATTTCATAAGAGAACTCCTCGAGTTTATTAACTGATTATATCATTAAAGTTGATACAATGAGATAAAAAATACTTATGCAAAACAAGGAACAATATGTTGAAAATACTTTTTTCTCCCTCAGAGGGTAAGAACAGTGGCGGGGATTCAGAGCAAAAAGAGCTTTTTGGTGCTTTAAACGCAAGAGACGAGATACTCAATGAGTATAAAAAAATTGTTTTAAATGAAGATACACGGTTCGCTCAAGATCTCTTCGGAATTAAGAAATTTTCCGAGTGCCAAAACTATATAGATGCACTTAATAACCCTAAATTCATGCCAGCACTAGAACGTTATAGCGGTGTGGCTTATGAATATCTCAAGTTTAGCACTCTTAGCAAAGAACAACAAGAGTACCTTAAAATGAACACTATAATTTTCTCGAATCTCTATGGACCCATTTTAGGTGGTGACAAAATTTTAAACTACAAGGTTAAACAAGGAAATAGCATAGGTGGGATTGCTCCAGACAAGTTTTATAAAGAACGATTTTCATACCAACTTGATTTATATCTTGGCGAACATGAGATTTTAGATTTAAGGGCTGGTTATTATGACAGGTTTTATAAAACGTCAAAAACATACACAACGCTCAAGTTTTTAAAAGATGGGAAAAGCGTGTCTCATTGGGCAAAAGCTTATAGAGGAATAATTCTTAGAGAAGTTGCAAAACATAACATCAGTTCATTAGAAGAGCTTAATTTCCTTAATATAGAAGGTTTAGAGCTTGCAGAGACCCAAGTAATCAAGAATAAAACACAAATCATATATAATATCGTTTCATAAAAGGATACTCATTGCAAGATTCACAAGAATACAAAGATAAAAAAAAGTTTTTTGAAAAAATAATCACTCTCTATGGAAGAAATGTAGTTATAGAAGTTCTGCAAGACACAAGCGTCGACGTTCATAAGCTTCACATGGCTGACTCAAACAAGACCGATGGTAATATCAAAGAGATAGTAGCACTTGCGCAAAAACGCGACATTGAAATCTCTTACCACACCAAAAGTGCTCTTAGTAGAATTAGTAAAAACGCGAAACAAGACCAAGGTGTTTGCATAGATATTATTTCCCAGTCTTACTCAAACGCCACTACAATTTTAGACCTCGATTCTTACAGACTTCTTGCACTTGATGGCATTCAAAACCCTCAAAATTTAGGAATGATTATTAGAAGTTGTGCCGCTGGAAATATAGATGGACTCATACTTCCAAAAAAGAACTCTGCAAAAATTTCTCCTCTTGTTATAAAAGCAAGTGCGGGAACGCTTTTTAAACTTCCAATCTACTTTTGTGATGCACTTGAAGACGTACTATCAAAAGTAAAAGATACTCAAATTTATTCTCTTTCATCTCATGCAAAGCAAAGTATTTATGATGTTAAGCCTACTGAAAAAAGTATCTATGTTTTAGGAAATGAAAGCGAGGGTGTAAGCAAAGAAGTGGAAGATTTATGTAATGAATCACTCCAAATTCCTATGAAACGCGGAGTAGAATCACTTAATGTCGCAGTAACCGCATCACTTATCGCGTTTATGCGCTAAGTGATGGATTCGCTTGTGCAACCATTGTTTTAAATAATTCAAAAAGCTCAAAACTAGCATCTTCCGCGTTTTTCATATCTAAGATTATCTGATCTCTTGTTTTATGAGATGAACAGCTGCCATCTTTAACACACTCTAACGTTCGAAGTATGTTTGTATGCACTTTTTCATGTGGTGCGTTTATCTCTTTGTAAGCTTTTGTCGCGCCAAATTTTACTTCTGCTTCATCGCTACCATACCACTTTCCTAATCTACAAGAGTGATGATCATTAAAGAGGTCTAAGTTATTTTCATCTTCATGAAATATAGTTATATAAGCATTGTGTTTAAAAATAATATGGTCAACTTTTGCCAGACTTGTAAAGAGTGAGTTATGTACGTTTTCCGACTGGTTTGCAGATTTGTCCGCATTGAGAGAAAATCTCTCTAGCGTAGTATGGAAATTTTCTACATCTTCTTGAGAACCTGTAGCTAAACTTGTGACTTTGTCAGAGTTCATTTGTATCTCATTTGCTTCTTGCTTTAAACTGTTTGTCGTTATCGCTATCTCTTGCGTTGCTTTTTGCGTTCTCTCAGCAAGTTTTCTCACCTCATCGGCAACAACTGCGAAACCACGTCCATGCTCACCCGCTCGAGCTGCTTCTATGGCCGCATTTAGCGCAAGCAGGTTTGTTTGGTCTGCGATGTCTTTAATCAGCTCTACCACGGCGGTAATGTCATTGGTTCTTTCACCCAACATAGAGATTGACTCGTTAGAGTTTGTTATAAGCATAATAAGCTCATCTAGACTTGAAGTGATGTTTTGAATAACATCCGTTGCTTCAACAGCTTCGCTAAACGTCTCTTTAGTTCTCACGGCTATCTCGTTTACGGCATCCAAGTTTGTTATGATATCTTCTTGAATAATTGACAATCCACGAGATACGCCACCCTTGCTATTTTTCTCAAACACCTCTGAAAGCGATTTAGCTTGAGCGCCTTTATATGAAAGAAAAATAGAACGAATTGCCGCGTTAAGAGAAGGCACCGCCGTGGCAAAGTCACCTCTATAACCTCTTGGAGGTACGATTCTATTTCTATATCCCGCGTTTGCATTCTCAACAGCGGCTTTTCCATCACGGATGTATTGTTCGACTTGATCTAAGAGGTCATTTATGCCCCAGGCAACGCCTTGCATAGTATGCGCGTCATCAATATGCGTAATTCTATGCGAGAGTTCGCCCTTACCAGCTTTTATAAGAACGTCTCTGACCTGTCTTACTATTGGGTCGTTAAAAATCTTTTCATATGTTTCATTCTCTGTTAAAGAAATAAGTGTCGTAATGGCCATAAATGTAAATAGTACGCCTGCTATTAAGAACTCGTCTATAAAAATGAAATAGACAACTACAAAAAGGAGAATTACATAGAGAGCTAATGTCTGTTTAGTTTTGTAAATCGAAGATAAAATCGTCATATGATACTCCCTTGTCATTTAGTATATTCATTAGCATCTTAGTCGCGCTATCCATACCCGCTTTATTTTCTTCAGCAAGTAAGGCTTTATAAAGTCCTGGTATCACTTCCATCGCTTTTGAAGATGGTTTTCTTCGGACAGAGTGTAAGTCAACCACTCCGCCATTTTTATTAAGAGTAACTGTCACATTTGCATATACCCAGTAAAAAGACCCATCTTTTGCTAGGTTCTTCACATAAGCGAATATCTCTTGTTTCGCCTGTAATCTGTCCCATAGTAGTTTGAAAACGCACTTGGGCATATCTGGATGTCTAAGTATGGAGTGAGGTTGGTCTAAAAGCTCATGCTCTTCATATCCCGATATCTTTATGAAAATCCTATTTCCATATAGTATTTTTCCATGTTTGTCAGTTTTAGAGACGATAAATTCATCGTCTGAAAGAAACTTTTCATGATTGGTCGGTTTGACTTTGTTCATTCTTTACCTTAATAAAATTTTAAATATATTATACTATTTATAGGCATATGAAACTCTTAAGTAATTAGTAAAAACTTATTTTTCTTTTTAGCTCAATATTTTCACCTTTGTTGTTATCTCTGGATGAAGGGTATTATCCTTTAATCGTTGACTAAGAAGTCATTATTTCATATGGTCGTTGTATCTCTTTCATGAGTTCTGTCACACTCATATTTCTAGACTTACGAACAAACTCTTTTGAGTCCAAAAAGATTAGTACGGTAGGAATTGAAAAAACTCCAAAATGGGGTGCTATATCTTCTTCTACTGAGATGTCAACACTTACTACTTTGAACTCACTAAAGTTCTCACCTAGTGCTTCTAGTAGTTTAGGTTTCAATGAATGGCAGACATTACAAGTTGGCGCTGAGAAGTAGACCATTACCGCTAAATTTTCTTTTATTGTTTTATTTATATTTTCTAGTGTTTGCATTCAAAATTATAGTAAAATTACCCTATGAGTTCAATTATTTTTTCCATTTTAAGCATCTATGTATTTATCTTTATGGGCTATCTGTCTAAAATGAGTTTTAAAGAGAAGATTGACGATAAAACCATCACTCTTATCAATGTCTATTTTTTACAAGTTTTTTTAACGTTTTGGGGTCTACTCATTCGCCCCGTGGACATAACTCTCTTGCATGCTCCAACAATTTATCTCTTCATTGTACTTATTGCCCTTGTTATTTCCGCCCTGTTCGCGAAGTTTTTATTTGAAAATAAAAAAGAGTATTCTATCGCTATGGTGGCTGCTATAATTGGAAACACCGGAAATCTTGGCATTCCCATAAACATAGCCATTTTTGGCGAAGAGTCCATACCCTATACGACAATTGTCAATCTTATGAATGTTTTTGTTGTTTATACTATTGGCGTATATTACTACTCTCGAGGCTCTTTTGATTCTAAGACTTCTCTTTTACACATACTTAAACTCCCTATTCTCTGGGCAGCAATTTTCGCTATCCTCCTTAGCGTTTACAATGTCGAGGTTCACTCTTCTATTATGAATATGCTCATGATGGGAGCTTATGCGTCTATGACAATGCAACTCTTTTTATTTGGTATTTATCTGTATGGCACTAAGATAAAAGAGGTAAGCAAAAGACTCCTGCTTTGGGTGCTTGCGTTTAAATTTATTTTACTTCCAAGCGTTGCGTTTATTGTTTTACTCAATGTTGAACTAGACCCAATGATTAAAGGAATTATTTTTATAGAACTGCTGATGCCGCTAGCAGTTGCAAACGTCAATCTAGCATCCCTTTATGATTGCAAGCCTAAACTTGTAACCGCATTAGTTTTTGCGTCATCTTTTATTTTTTTAGGAATTATTTTTGTTGGCGTTGAAGTTTTGGGGTATTTAAATTAAAGAGTGGAGTAGAAAAGTAAGCACCCGTTTTTACTATTAAGTCTGATTTACGAAGAACAAGAAAGTTTTATATTCTTGGACTTCATGGGTGTTGGCTTACAAAGTTCTTCAAAACCTTCATGCTCTTCACATGGACTTAGAGCAACTTTAAGTAAGTCATTTACCATACTAAAGTCATGCATGTTTGCTTTGTCTATAGCCTCTTGAAGTATATGGTTTTTAAGTATGTACTTTGGATTAACCGCTAACATCTTTTGGTGGCGTTTACTAGTTTTTAAAGTCTCTTTTTCTAAACGCTCAGAGTATTTATCTAACCACTTTTCCATCGAATCTCGGTTCACACAGATATCTAAAATATCCGATTTATTTCCATCAAAACGCGAGAGTTTTCTAAAAAAGAGTGTGTAGTCTATGGTTGCTCTCTCTAGGGACCTTAGAAGCTGGTAAGACAACTCTTTGTCACTCTCATCTTCAATATAAAGACCCATCTTTGCATTCATTATCTTGTTGTATTCTCTATCATAAGCCGGTCTAAAAACATCATCTAAAATATCTTCAGCAACTTCGTAGTTGATAATGGGCGAAAGTGCAACTGCTAACCTGTCTAAATTCCAGTGAGCTATTGCTGGTTGACTAGAAAAACGGTACATACCATCTCTATCAGTATGATTACAAATATAATCTTTTTCATAATCATCTAAAAATGCAAAAGGCCCATAATCTATAGTTCGTCCATCAATGCTCATGTTGTCAGTATTCATAACACCATGGTTAAAACCTACGCTTTGCCATTTAGCTATAGTTTTAGCTGTATTATTTACTATTTCAGCATACATCTTTAGGTACATACTCTCTTCATTTTTCAAGTGAGGGAAAGACTCTTCTATGACATAATCAGATAGTTTTTGTAGTTTGGTATGCTCACCTGTAGAGTTAAAGTACTCAAAAGTTCCAAAACGCACCCAAGTAGGAGATAAACGCAGGACTATCGCACCTTTTTTCTATCTTTCTCGAGCTACATCTGTGTCGCTACCTATAAGAGCAAGGGCACGAGAGGTTTCTATGCCTAAACCATGCATAGCCTCACTCATTAGATACTCTCGGATTGATGAACGCAGTACGGCACGACCGTCTCCTTGACGAGAGTACTCTGTTAAACCTGCACCTTTTAATTGTAAATTTTGTCCATTTACTTTACCAAGATTTATAGCTCGCCCATCACCTAAACGCCCCGCAAAGTGACCAAACTGATGTCCAGAATAACACATGGCAAAAGTTTCGCTTCCTTCTAGCTTTTGTGAACCATTAACGATATCTAAAAGTTTTTCATCAAGATTTAAATCTTCATCAACCCCTAAAAGTTTTGCAGCGCTTTGTGAAGTGGAAATCACAAAAGGTTTATCTAGTGGCGTTGGGTCAACTCTAGTGTAAAAGACTGGATCGTGTTCTAAATAGGGAGAGGTAAGTTTTAGGTTTGAAAATTTCATACTGAGGTTTTATCAAAAGAGATATTAAAGAATGCTAGAATTATTTTTTTAACAAATTTTTAGAGTTTTGATTAAGAAAAATACACTAAACTTCAAGTATGAATAAAAACTTACAAACAGTATTTCACTACCATGAAACTACAAAACACGCACAACAAAGATATGCTCGTTCACTTGGATATATGGACTGGTCTACACAACCTAACCCTTTTAGAGAGTACCAGGGAGCAGAAAAAATTTCTCTGCCTTTAGCATTTGATAATGCAACGCCACCTTACCATTTACTCGATACCGATTTACCATCGGCTCCTCTTATAAAAGAGTCACTCTCTCAGCTTTTACAATACTCAATGGGAATAGCCGCATGGAAAGTCTCAGGAGATAGTTCTTGGGCAGTAAGATGTAATGCGTCAAGTGGAAACCTTCATCCAACCGAGACTTATTTAGTTTTACCTCCAGTGCTAGAGGAACAAGGTGACAAGACTTCCATCTATCACTATAATGCTAAAAAACATGCACTTGAATCTTTAGCCGACATAGATACAAACTTTTGGGACACTTTACCTGCAGGAAGTTTTGTCATTGGTCTTTCAGGTATTTCGTGGAGGGAAGTTTGGAAGTATGGAGAGAGAGCGTTTAGATATGTAAACCTCGATGCTGGTCATGCTTGGCAATCAATCAACGTATCTGCAAAAATGTTAGGATGGAAACTCACTCGTCTTGACACTATTGGCGATGGGGACATAGAAACTCTTTTTGGCTTAGCTCAAACGCAAAGATTTTGCGAAAGAGAAAGAGGCGATATGCTTTTTGTAGTTTCTCCTGAGGAAGTAAGTTCTTCATTAAAAATTGATACGTTGATCCAAAACGTTCCTCTTGTTTATAACTCTATTGCGAATAAGCTCAGTCCAAGTATGCAAGAGTGGGAAATCATCCCCGCTATTGAAGAAGCAACGGCAACAGAGCCCATAGTTCAAAAAAGTACAACTAGAAACATACCTAACATGAAAGCAACTCTCGAATCTAAAGCAGTAATTCTTAAACGTAGAAGTATCCATGTTATGGATCCTGTCCGATCTCTTATTACAAAAGATGAATTTCACACAGTTCTTTCTGGGGTGGCGGGTTCACTTGATTCAAAAGAGAATGCGGCGCATTTAGTTCTTTTTGTTCATCGCGTTGAAGAGTATGACGCAGGTCTTTATATCTTAGTGAGAAATCCAAAAGATTTAAAAGCCTTACAAGATCAAATGTTCTCTGTTTTTGCTTGGGAAAAAACAGAGTTTGAGAATCTCTATTTACTTGAGAAAAAAGATTTACAACTTGCAAGTAAAACCATAAGCTGTTCACAAGAAATAGCAAGTGATGGAGCTTTCTCTCTTGGAATGTTATGTAACTTCTCAGAACAAATCAATAAGCATGGAGCGCATAGATACAAAGAGCTTTACTGGGAGTGTGGAGCAGTAGGTCAACAGCTTTATCTTGACGCTACGTCTATGGGACTGAGTGGAACTGGAATTGGTTGTTTCTTAGATGACATTGTTCATGGTATGCTTGGACTCAAAGACAACAACTTTCAAACACTCTATCATTTCACAATTGGTCGTGGATATGTAGATAGTAGAATACAAACACAAGCAGCCTATGAGGAAGAGAGATGAAAGTAGTTTTACTCTCTCTTATCTTTAGTCTCGCATGTTTTGGAGACTATGAAAGAGGAAGTATAGATATGCATGGTGGTGCAGATTCTTATAAGTACGAACAGAAAAATAATTTTAATAAAAGAGAAATGGGATTTTCAACTTTTTTAGATGCAAACGCATCTAAAAAAGTATTGAGGGAAGAGAAGAAAAAAAAGTAAGTAATTACTTTATTTTTTCTATTACAGCATCAACTGAGAAGCCAAATTTAAGAAAAAGTTGATCTGCTGGAGCTGACGCGCCAAAAGTATCCATAGCGATAACAGTATCAGCAAGTCTATACCATTCTAAGCCACGAGCCGCTTCAATAGCTACTGTTTTTGTACCCTTCTGGATGATAGAATCCATATAAGCCGCATCTTGTTCTATGAAAAGATCATAACATGGAACTGAAACAACATTAACGGAAACATTTTGCTCGGCCATTGTATCTCTTACTTTAAGAGCAAGTTCTACTTCAGAACCTGAAGCCATAATAGTTATAGTTGCATTATCACTCTTTGCAACTAAGTAACCACCACGAGATGCCGCGCCTGTAACTGCACTTGGAAGTACTGAAAGGTTTTGACGTGAACATACAAATGCTGATGGAGATTTTTTCATAGTAAGTGCTGTTTTCCAAGCTTCAACATTTTCTTGTCCATCCGCTGGACGCCATACATAAAAGTTTGGTAATGCTCTAAACTGTGAAAGATGTTCAATAGGTTGGTGCGTTGGGCCATCTTCACCAACGCCAATGCTATCATGAGTCCAAATATAAAAGTTTTGGATTCCAGTAAGCGCTGCAATACGAGCTGCTGGTTTTAAATAATCTGAAAATACAAAAAACGTAGCAGAGAAAGGAAGGAGTGGACCATATAAAGCCATCGCGTTTACGATAGACGCCATTGCATGTTCACGAATACCGAAGTATATATTTCTTCCCTTTGGAAACACACCCATGTCGTTTAGGTTTGTTTTATTAGATGGGCTTAGGTCTGCTGAACCACCTACAAAACTTGGAAGACCACGAGCAATAGCGTTCATAATCTTACCGTTAGTTCCACGAGTCGCCTCAGCTTTATCGAAAGTAGGATAATTTATACGAGAAAAATCAGGATTTTCTAAACCAGTAAGCGCTTCGTTTTGTTCCATAAGTGGAAGTGTTTTTTGAGAGTGAATCCATTCACGTTCAAGTAAATCACCCTCTTCAATAGCACATCTAAATCTAGCCATTACGTCTTCGTCTACATGAAAAGTCTTTTCTGGGTCAAATCCAGCGTCAGTTTTTGCTTTTGCAATTACCGCGTCGCCTAAAGGAGCGCCATGAGCATGGTGTGAACCTTCTAACTCTCCAGCACCCTTAGCAATAA
>CAWUTM010000035.1:0-5534 GCA_963925755.1 uncultured Sulfurimonas sp.
AAAGCTTCACATGATCAAGATATCCACGGTACAACAGGTGGAATGCGTGATTTGAAGAAGTACTTAGTTCCTGGAAAAGTAACAGAGACAAGAAGTTTTTTAAGGTGGGAAGATCCAGCACTTGCCCAAAATGGTGAGGGACGAATAACTCCAGTTATCCCAGGTTGTCAGACTACAATTACTGTTATCGGACAAGATGGAGAAGCACTTTTACAAAACCATATCTTTAAAATACCAAATGCTGAAGGTGCTGGTGAAGAGGGACAAAATGCTATTGATATGTCCCCCGTTCAACCGCATACTATAAGTAAAGAGTCAAGAACTTGTGAATCTTGTCACTCTTCAGATAAGGCACTTGGTTTAGGTATAGGTGGTGGCAAACTGAGCGGTGACGCTACTAAAACAACTATTATGGATTTAATGACCGCTGATAAAAAGTTACTTGTAAAAAAGACTGATGAGCAAATACCTGCAATTCCTAACCTAAAGTATGACTATTCACAGTTTGTTGATGAAAATGGCACTCAGGTTATGACTGTTGGTCATCACTTTAAACTCTCCCAAGCCCTTTCAAAAGAGCAGAGAGACAAGTTAGACAGGAGAGGCGTTTGTATCTCATGTCATCAGAATATTCCCAATGGAAACTTGGCAGTGTCCGCAATGACTCATATTGCCCAAATGGCTGAAATTAACATAGATAATAAAGAACATAAGAGTATAGTTTCTAAAGTTCTAAACATAAGCGCATGGATACAAGTTTTTGGACTAATGGTTTTGATAATGATTGGTTTTTATATAGCTTACACGATTTTTATAAAGAAAAAATCTATAAACTCTAAAAATAAAGGTTGGAAATAATGAGTAAAATTATACCCAAAAGGATGAGTAAAGAAGAAGCTCTTGATTTAATCAAGAATGCTGATTTAAAAGAACTTGGTCGTATGGCAAGTGCCCGTAAACGCGAACTTCACCCAAAAGGTATTACTACTTTTGTAATTGATAGAAATATAAACTATACGAACATCTGCTGGGTAGACTGTAAGTTTTGTGCTTTTTATAGACATGAAAAAGATGCAGACGCTTATGTTCTCACTTTTGAAGAGATAGATAACAAAATAGACGAACTTCTTGAAATAGGCGGAACGCAGATACTATTTCAAGGTGGAGTGCACCCTAAGCTAAAAATAGAGTGGTACGAAGATTTAGTTGAACATATTCATACGAAATATCCTAGTATTACTATTCACGGTTTTTCTTCCATAGAGCTGGACTTTATAGCTAAAGTTTCTCGTATAAGCATTCAAGAAGTACTCTCGCGTTTAAGAGTAAAGGGTTTAGCTTCCATACCTGGCGCTGGCGCGGAGATACTTTCAGATAAGGTTCGCGACATTATAGCTCCTAAAAAAATTGATGCGGAAGTTTGGGTGGATGTACATCGTCAAGCTCATAAACTCGACATCATGAGTACGGCTACAATGATGTATGGAACGGTTGAGTCAGACGAAGACATCGTAGACCATTTTGACATGATACGAAATTTACAAGATGAGACTGGTGGATTTCGCGCGTTTATCATGTGGAGCTTTCAAGGGAAAAACACTGAACTTTTAGCTCAGATTCCCGATATGGAAAGACCATCATCAAACCGCTATCTGCGTTTACTCGCAGTTGCGCGACTCTACATTGACAATGTACCTAACATACAAAGTTCTTGGGTGACGCAAGGTCCTTACATTGGTCAGATGGCTCTGCGTTTTGGAGCAAACGACCTTGGTTCCACAATGATGGAAGAAAATGTTGTAAGTTCCGCGGGTGCTGCTTACGCAATGGCTAAAGAAGAGATGGTACAACTCATAAAAGACATAGATGAAATACCAGCTGTAAGAAACACAGCATATGAAACATTAGAAATTTTCAACTAGATATAATGAAAATATTTTTAACATTACTTATAATAGGACAGATACTTATGGCAGCTAAAATACAAACAATAGAAATCAAGGGTGTAAAAATCCCTTTAATCTATGAAGAAGACAATAGATTACCACTTGTAAGCACACAAATAGTTTTTACAAATAGTGGAAGTATCACTGATATTAAAAAGGCGGGTTTAGCCAAAGTATCAGCGAAGATTTTAAATGAAGGCACAAAAGAAGAGGGTTCTAACGCTTTTGCCGAGGCACTTGAATCTAAGGCTATTAGCATCTCTGCTCATTCAGGAACGGAAACTTTTGTTTTAGAAGTAAGTTCTTTAAAAGATGAATATGCAAACAGCATGAAATATCTTGAGACACTTTTAAAAGACCCTAACTATTCTGCTAAAGCACTCGAGAAGATAAAAACTATGACAGTTGGTGGTCTGAGTCGTAAAGAGAATGATTTTGATTATATTGCAGGAAATGAACTTAAAAGTCTTTTGTTTACTGGTTCTGTTCTTGCCCAGCCATCAAGTGGAACGAAAGAGAGTGTAGAGAGCATTAGTATTACAGATGTAAAGAAATTTGTATCAGAACATATAGTACTCTCTCGTGCTATTATTGTTGTTGGTGGTGACATTGACGTCAATCTTGTTGAGAAGGCACTTACTGAGGTTTTATCTACATTAGAAGTAGGAAAAAGTGAGCCATTGGTACACATTAAAGTTGATAAAAAAGTAAAGAACTCCGTACTTAAACGCGAGACGGAACAAGCATATGTTTATTTTGGTTCGCCATATAACATCAGCATAGATTCTCCTGATTTTTACAAGGCTAGAGTTGCTATGTTTATACTTGGTACAGGTGGATTTGGTTCACGTTTAATGGAAGAAGTACGTGTGAAACGTGGTCTTGCATACTCTGCATACGCAAGAGCAAACGTGACGAAATCTAGCTCTTATATGAGCGGTTATTTACAAACAAAGTTAGAGTCTATGGAAGAAGCAAAAGCAACCGTGAAAGAAGTGATAGCTGCTTTTGTTAAAAAGGGTGTGACTAAAGATGAACTAGAGCAGACGAAAAAGTTCATACTTGGTTCAGAGCCATTACGCGTTGAGACTATGAACCAGCGTTTAAATAGAACTTTTCAGGAGTACTATAAAGGTTTTGAGCTAGGAAATTCTGAAGTAGAATTAGAACAGATCCAAAATCTGAAACTCAAAGATTTAAACAAGTACATTAAAGAGCACAATGAGATTCTAGACATAAGCTTCGCAATAGTTACAAAATAGCTTTAAAGTGTGGCATATTGCCATGTTTTGAAGCAATCATCTAAAAAAGAATTATAATTTCACTGCGTTAAACCCCCTAAAATAAGGAACTACCTTTGGCTACAACTCTTATCGGTCAAATTGATAGAATTCTTTTTGAAGAAGATGGCTTTTTTATAGCTGTTTTAAAATCAGATGAGAAGATAAGCGGGACTTACTATGAAAGTTCCGTAGAAAATATAAAAGGTTCTGCAATCACTCTAAGTGGCGAGTGGCATGAGCATAAAAAACATGGAAAAACTTTTAAATTTGAATCCCTCAAAGTAAATCAAAACGAACTCTTTTTCTTCTTAAACAAAATTATCAAAGGCTTCACTAAAAAACTCTCAGCTGACCTAATAGAGCAGTTTGGACAAGAGGGCCTTATAGATATACTCGATAATGATATTGAAAGATTACTTGAGTTTAAAGGTATAAAAGAGAAACGACTTAAAAAGATTCAGAACTCTTGGAAACAGTTTCGTTCCATGAGAGAACTCGGAGAATTTTTAAGTCCTTTTGATGTCTCTCCAGCACTTTTAACTACCATAGCCACCGCTATGAAAGATGTAGATGAACCCTGCACAAAAATAAAAGAAAATCCTTATGTCCTTACAAATATAAATTCTATAGGTTTTAAAAGAGCCGATGAACTCGCTCTTAAAATGGGGATAGAAAAAGAAGATGAAGGGCGTATTAGTTCTGCTATGGATTATGTTTTACTCAACTACTGTGAGGCACAAGGAAACTCTTGCATCTCTAAAGAAGTTCTTTTTAGTGGACTTGATGAGTTGTTACTTTTTACAAATAGAGTCAACCTTTATGAAGCTGCTTTAGTTGAGAGAGTAGGTGAGGGCAGTATAGTCATTATGAAAAACAATCGTGTTTCACCTTCAAGACTTTATGATGCGGAAAAGTTTTTGTATGATGATTTCCAGACTCGATCGAAGATAAAAAACAGTGGTTTTGTGGGGAACTTAGATGCTTTTTTAAAAGAGTCAGAGTTAAAACTAGGCGAGCAACAAAAAGAAGCAGTTGAGATGATAAACGCAGGAGTAGGACTTCTGTTTTTAGTTGGATATGCGGGAACAGGAAAGAGTACAACTTCAAAGACAATTTTAGAAATACTCAACACAAGATATGATAAAAAAGAAATCATGACCTGTGCTTTGAGTGGTATAGCGTCTCAGCGAATAAGTGATACGACTGGGTATGAGTCGGCTACGATACAGTCTCTACTTATAAAGCATGAGAGTCTAGATACTTTTCCTTATTCCGTTGTGCTTATAGATGAAGCTTCTATGATAAACTCTTCGCTTTTTGCACGACTTATGAGAAAGATTTCTAAAAAGGCTGTAGTCATAATCGTTGGTGATGACGCGCAACTTCCTCCCATTGGAGCAGGTAATGTACTGAGTGATGTTTTAGAGCTCTCTCTGGCACCTATAGTAAAGCTAACAAAGATTTATAGACAGAGTGAAGAACAAGCCATAACACTTATAGCAAATGACATACGTAAGGGCAATGTGCCACACTATAGAGAAAAGTATGACGACTTTGAATTTGCAGATGTGAGTATACAAAACTACTATTCGCTAAGAAACCAACTCTCCCAAGATGAACTAAAAAATCTTCGTGATGAGAACTCTAACAATATCGTGGCAGAAATAGTACATAGAGTCGTAGAATCAATCGAGAAAGCAAGGTACAGACTAAAGAACAAACAGATAAAAGAGTACCTAAATTACTTTCAAGTCATAACTCCTATGAAGGGTGGCATACTTGGCACTACAAACCTAAACAAAGTCCTTCAAGACTACTTTAACCCTAACCCGAGTAAGTGTGTTAAACGCGGTAGTGTAGAGTTTCGTTTAATGGACAAAGTAGTCCATACAAAAAATGAAAACATGACAAGCTGGAGTGGCGATGGTTTTAAGACGGGCGAGGAGTCGAGCACGCGAAGGATATTTAACGGAATGAGTGGTCTGCTTTTTAAGATAGAAGAAGATGATGAACAACTGTTTGTTTTTTACCCAAATGAAGATGTTGTCGTTGTGTATGAGTACGAAGAGTTAAAGTCTCATCTGATGCTCTCCTATGCTCTGACGATTCATAAAGTGCAAGGCATGGAGTATGACATAGTTGTCATCCCTATGAGTTTCACACACTTCATTATGCATAATACGAAGCTTATTTATACTGCTATCACTCGTGCTAAGCATAAGTGTATTTTAGTCGGTGAGGGTGGCGCTTTTGAGAGTGGATGTAAAAAGTTTGAATCCACACGGCGAGATACCGTGCTTTTAGA
>CAWUTM010000036.1:0-10536 GCA_963925755.1 uncultured Sulfurimonas sp.
ATTAAGTCTTCTTACTTGCTTAGTTTTCAATGATCTCAAACTGTTAACTCTCTGTCTTTCGACTAAGTGTCTCTGTTTGTGGATGGGAATTATAGGGGGTTGTAGCTTAATGTTCGCTTAGGGTTTGAAGAAGATTGGAAAGTTATTTAGCAGTGTTTCATTTATTATAAGTAAGTCTTATTTAATAAGTATCTAAACAACTTTGTTGCTATACATTTACTCTTTAAATTATATAATTATGAATACTATTTATCTTACTCTATATATGTAAGACAACTATAAAGGAATGAAATGGGACTATATGATCGTGATTACGCAAGAGGTAACTCTTATGCTAATGAAACACAGAGTCGTGATGATTCACAAATAATATCTTTTGTAAAAGAGACTTATAAGCTTTTTGCAGCTTCAATGATGGCTGGTGCGGTTGGCGCGTATGTTGGTGTTCCTATGGCTGGAACTATCGCTGCTAACTTTTTTCCACTATTTATACTAGAGATTGGACTTTTGATTGGTCTTCATTTTGTAAAACATAGAGCAGGTATAAATTTACTTGTAATGTTTTCTTTTGTTTTCATGACAGGTCTTATGCTCGCACCCTTACTTTCACATACTCTTGGTATGAATGGTGGTGGAGCTATAATAGGGAATGCATTTGCTATGACTTCTGTTGTTTTTGGTGCTATGAGCTTTTTTGCTATTAAAACTAAAAAAGACTTTACGGGATACGGTAAACCTTTAATGATTGCTCTTTTTGTCATTATTGGATTTTCAGTAATTAACATTTTCCTTGGTAATCCAATGATTCATGTGATTATCTCTGGAGCAGTTGTTATACTTTTTAGTATTTTAGTTGTCTACGATACGCAAAACATTATGAGAGGTGCTTATGAAACTCCTATTGATGGTGCAATTGCACTTTATTTAGACTTTTTAAACATTTTCACGGCACTCTTACAACTCTTTGGTATCTTCGGTAACGATGACTAACTTTCTCTCTCCCGAATAATATCGGGGGATTACACTTATGAATAGAGAAACACCACTTCAAACTCTAAGTAGTTTATAGGGTATTCTCTCATAAGCTTTTTCATCTCTTTGATGCTAAGTAGATTTCTTGAACCACTTACTCCACTATGTTTTATATATCTGAACATTTCTCTTACACTTCCAAACTCCAGCTTATATGCTATAACTTCGAAATTTACGTCAAAATACTTTTTTTGCAGTTCATTGATTTCTTCTTTGCTTTTAAGCAGTGATTCTATTGAAGCTGTTTCATTCAATGTTTTAAATGTTGCAGATGTGAAGATTGCTAATGATATGGGTGCATTAAGAGCTTTTATCTCTTGGAATGTCTCATCTAGACTCTTTGACCATTGCAGAGCTGAAGCAGAAAATATATAGTCATATGTACTCTCTCTTAGATGGTCGAAAAGAGTAGTATCATTAAAGTCACCATAAATAGATTCTGTAGTTAGGGACTTTGGATGTAATTCCAACATTGCCGGTGCAAAGTCAACACCAACAAAGCGCTTATACTCCCACTCTATACTCTTACAAAGAGTCCCACTTCCACAACCCAGATCAAGAATATGTTTAGGTTTTGAGTCCACATGAGAAAGAAGTGTATCCGCTACTCTCTTTTGAATATCGTTATAACTCTCATACTCAAACGCGTGTTTAGAAAACTCTTGGCTTATCTTCATCTTCTGTTAATAATAAGTGATAAAATAAATATGGAGATAATACTAAGAACTATAGTCGCGCCTGAGGGGATAGAAAGATAAAAAGAGAGTGTCATTCCAAAAACAACGCTAAAAAGGGCAAAAAATAGAGCGAGTAACATAGTGTTTCTAAAGCCTACACTATATTGAAGCGCCGCAACGGTTGGGATAACCATGAGTGCTCCAATAAGTAAACTACCTACTATACGAATAGAAAGAGCAATTATAATGGCTACCACACTCACAAGTAAGAAGTTAAGAAACTTTACTTTAATTCCACTTGTTTGAGCCACTTCTTCATCATAGGCTATAAAGTAGAGTTCTTTAGAAAACAGCAGTAAAAACGATAGAGCAACGCTTCCTATTATAAGTATAGTAATAACATCTTCTTCGCTTACCGAAAGAATGGAACCAAAAAGATAAGAAAAGAGTGAATTGTTAAATTCTCCCCCAAGCGAAACGATAATTACCGCGATGGCTAAAGACCCTGAAAGAATTATAGACAGAATAGCATCTGAATACAGTGCAAATGAACTTCTTAAATACTCGATAAGCCAAGATGACAATAGTGCCACTAGCACTGCCATCCATAAAGGGTTATAACCAGCTACAAGACCAACCGCAACACCAACAAGTGCGGAATGTGCTAAAGTCTCACTCATCAAAGAGTAGCGCTTAAGTACAATAAAAGTTCCGCTGATAGAAGCCAGTGTCGCTATAAAAAGACCCGCTATAAAGGCTCGTTGCATAAATTCATATTCAAACATTTCTAACATCTATGCTCCTAGTGCTCATGCTTATGGTTATGAAGCAGGTGCGCTTCTATGCCATAAAGAGCACTCATATCTTCACATGAAAGAGCTTCTTTTGGATCATTACAAATAGTTGCTTTTTGATTTATCGTAAAAAGTCTTCCTATATCATCCGCAATTACGCCTATGTCGTGAGTAATAAATATAATAGTTATATTGTCTTCTTTGTTGAGTTTTGCTAGAAGTTTATAAAAACGCTGCTGTGAGACTGTGTCAACTCCCGTATTTGGCTCATCAAGAATCAAAATTTCTGGAGAAGAAGCGAGTGCTCTTGCGATCATCACACGCTGACGCTGTCCTCCTGAGAGTGTTCCAACCATCTTATGCTTTAGGTTTAGTATATCCATCTTTACCATAGCGTCATGAACCATCTGCTCATCTTTTTTAGAAAACCTAGAAAAAAGACCGCGTTTTGCCACTCTTCCCATATTTACTATATCTTCCACTGTCGCCGGAAAGTTTATATCTACCAATGAGGCACGTTGGGGTACAAAACCTATTTTATACCATTCTTTAAAGTTTTTAAGTTTCTTTCCAAAAAGACGAATATTTCCAGAACTTGGTTTTTCTAAACCTAAAAGTAGGCGAATAAGCGTTGTCTTACCTCCACCATTTGGTCCAATAATAGCTATATACTCACCATGAAAAATCTCTAAAGAAATATTTGAAAGGATATCCGTACCTCTCACGCTAAACCTTAAGTTTTTAACATCAAAGATAGGAACTTTAAATTTTACTGACAAGAAAGAGCCTTACTAATCTTTTGTAAGTTTTCTTGCATAATAGATTTATAAGAAGCACCGGCTAAAAGTTCATCTTTTGTAATGTTTCCCAAAGAGTGAAGAATATCAACACTCACATTTGTATCTTTAGCCATTGAAAGGATGAGCTTGTTACTCACAAAATGTTCAAAAAATATGCTTTCTTGTTTATCATTTAGAATCTCTTGAAAAACTCTTTTAACATCATCAGCGGTTGGCTCATCTTCCGGAGAGAGACCACTCAATGATTCTGTATGAAAGTCATACTTTTGGGCTAAATATCCTATGGAGTTATGACTTAAAATAATAGTGTCGCGTTTACACCCTTGCAACGCTGTCTTATAACTAGAGTCTAAATCATCTAACATTTTTATATATTCATTTTTTCTATGCTCATAAAGAGTTGCGTTCATTGGGAGTAATACAATTAGTTCTTCTGTTATTTTTTTTGTGGCCATCTTCATATTTTCAAAGTCTAACCAGTAGTGTGGATCCATCCCTGTTTTGGAACATTCATCATCGTGTTCTTCGTGATGATGCTCTTCTTTTGACACATTGCGAAGATTAACGTATTTGCTCATGTCAATTGCTCTATTTTGAAAATCAAATCCTTCTATCCAAGGCTCTAAACCAGCTCCACTATAAAGAACAAGATTGCTGTCTTCTATTTTTGCCATTAACCTTGGCGTTGGCTCAAAACTATGTGGATCTACGCCAAAAGGGATTATACTTGTAATTTCAAGAGAATCCCCTCCTATAAATTTTGTAATATCATAGAGTGAATAGGTACTAACGGCTATACTTGTTTTGTTTGTTTTAGTCTCACTTTCATTAGTAAATACAAAGAGTATTAAAGTAACAAAAAGAAGTGCTAATATGCTTGCAATTATTTTTATATTTTTCATTAGTAGAATTATACCTCAAATAACATAGTTTGTTAATAGTTGTTTTTTTAGATATAATTCGCCACTTTATTTACAGGAATATACATGACTACAAGTCTTTTACTTATTATCCAAATCGTCTTAGTTATCATCTTAGTTATCGCTGTTTTACTTCAAAAAAGCTCAAGCATTGGGCTTGGAGCATACAGTGGTTCAAACGAATCTGTTTTTGGTGCAAAAGGACCTGCTAGTTTTTTAGCTAAAGCTACTTTTACTATTGGATTTTTATTTGTTGTGAACACTATCACTCTTGGGTACATGTACTCACAAGCTGCACAAGCTTCTGTGGTTGATGATTTACTTGAAGAGACAAATATTGTTGCGCCTGTTGCAGCTAAAATAGCTCCATCGGTTCCTAAAGAGGAAACAAAATAATGATTAATGAAATTGTTGACGCTTGTACGCAAGAGATGCAAGGCAGTATAGAACACATGCGCAGAGACTTTAAAACATTAAGAACTGGTAAAGTTCTTATTTCTGTTTTAGACAATGTGAAAATTGATTACTACGGTACGCCAACTCCACTTGACCAAATTGGTTCAGTAATAGCAACTGATGCAACAACTATAGTTATAAATCCTTGGGAAAAGAACCTTTTATCTGATGTTGAAAGTGCTATTTTTGCCGCAAATATCGGAGTTAGCCCTAACAGTGATGGCGATGTTATCAAACTTTTCTTTCCACCTATGACAGTTGATCAACGTAAAGAGTCTGTAAAACAGATGAAAGGTATGGGTGAAAATGCAAAAGTTTCTATTAGAAATGATAGACGTGACGCTAACGACAAAGTAAAAAAACTTGAAAAAGACAAAGAAATAACTCAAGATGACTCTAAGTCGGCTCAAGATAGTATTCAAAAAATAACAGATAAATTCATCACTCAAATAGATGGCATACTTAGAGATAAAGAATCTGAAATCTTAAAAGTTTAAGAAGAGGAGTTGCTTATGGATATTAAAAAAATATATATGGATGCGGACGCTCTTTTAGAAGGTCATTTCAAACTTAGCAGTGGAAACCACTCACAGTTTTACCTTCAATCCGCTAAAGTACTAGAAGACCCTAAAACTGCTAAACTCCTTGCGGAAGCTCTTGCTTCTCAAATCAAAGAAAGTGGCTTAAAAATAGATACGGTATGTGCCCCCGCGCTTGGTGGTCTCATCGCTGGTTTTGCGCTTGCTACAGCTCTTGACGTACGTTTTATATTTGCCGAAAGAGTTGATGGCGTTATGAATATCCGTCGTGGTTTCGAAGTAAGCAAAGGCGAAAAAGTTTTAATGTGTGAAGATATTATAACAACTGGTGGTTCGGCTATGGAAGCTGCGGCAGCTGTAAAAGCACTAGGTGGCGAGATAGTTGGAGCGGCAGCTTTGGCAAATCGTGGTTTTTGTAAACGCGAAGGTAGTGATATTGCTACAAAACCAAACTGTAAACTGCCGCAAGACATTCCATTTTTTGCTCTTGCTGATTTTACTTTTGAAATGTATGCGCCAGATGTGTGTCCACTCTGTAAAGATGGAAGCGAAGCTATAAAACCCGGTTCTCGAGGGAACTAATTTAGCTTTATCTTAATTTACAAGAAAGCATTCTTTCAACGAGTACACGGGCGACCTCAAACTTTCCATCGACAATAATAGTAATATTTAAATCACTAAGTTTACTTCTTTCTTCAATTGAAACAACTTTAACAATAACATTTGCGTCTACTGAATGTTTTAAAATAGCCTCGCAGATAAGCCTCTTTTTGTCAATATTGTCCAGTGTAACGATTATTGATGATGCTTTTTCTATATGAAGAGCGCTTAAAATAGAAGACTTAGAGGCGTCTCCAAGATAAGCTTCTTTCCCATTTTCCAGCGCCGCTTGAACCTCTTTGCTTGAGTTATCAACAACGATATATGGAGCCTCTAACTCATCCAAAAATTCAGTTACAAACTTCCCCACAACACCATAACCACAGACAATAACATGATTTTTTCTTGTATCCAAGTGAGACATGTCCGCCGCTATCTCTTTCTCATGCAATAGTTGGTCTACAAATTTACTAATCTTAGTAATGAAAAAAGGTGTTACAATCATTGAAAATATTACGATGAGTACAAGCAAAGATGCTAATTTTTCGTCTAAAACATTCCCAACCAAAGCTACGGAAAAAATAACAAAAGAAAACTCTCCCACTTGAGAAAGAGAAAGCGCGCTTTTGAGTGATGTGGAATTTGATGACGTAAAACGCAGTAAAGAAAAAATAAGAGCTGTTTTAAGAAGAAGCACTAAAATAAATAATCCAATAATAGTTCCTATATTTTCAACAAAGAGAGAGAGGTCTATCTTCATACCCACGACAATAAAAAAAGTTCCTAAAAGAATATCTTTAAAAGGAGCTATATCCGCTTCAACTTTATGATGGTATTTAGTCTCGGCGATGATCATTCCCGCAACAAACGCGCCAAGAGAATATGTAAATCCCATAAAGTGGGCAAAAAGAGATGCACCAGTCACTATAAAAAGTACCGAGCCCATAAAAAGTTCATCCACCTCCGAAGAGGCTGAAAACCTTAATAACCAAGTCACAACCCTCTTTCCAACTACAAATAGCAAAGAAACGACTACGATTGCACTCATAAGAGTATGTCCTAAAATAACATAAATGCTTTCATGAGCCTCACTCGTTAAAAATCCTAAGAATATAAGAATAGGAATGACAGCAATGTCTTGAAATATTAAAATTCCCGTTGCGTTTTGACCATAAGGAGTATATATCTCTTTAGAACTCTTAAGATAACTAAGTACCACGGCGGTTGATGAGAGTGAAAATGCAAGCGCCATAATGATAGAAGAAGTGGAGTTCAGAGAGAAAAGATAGTGCCCTATAAGATATATAATGAGAGTTGTAAGTCCAACCTGCATCGCCCCATTGGCAAATATCTCTTTTTTCATCGTTCCCATCTTTGATAAAGATATCTCAAGACCTATGGTGAACATCAAAAAAACGATACCAAACTCAGCAATCATAGCTAGAGAATTAGAGTGTCCAGCATCTCTTAAATCGAAACCATAAACAATAATAATTCCAGTAAAAATATATCCAATAATTTGTGAGACCCCTAATCTTTTTAAGATAAGGTTAATTACTGTTGAAATCCCTAATGTAGCGATAATATATGCTAAGACATTTTCCATCTATTTCCCATTTTTTATAATTTTATTTCCTATTATATAGCATTCTTAGTTTTAAGTAGCTTTACTATATAATCCCATCCATATTTAAGTATGGAGATTTTAGGCATGACAAAGTACATTTTTGTAACCGGTGGCGTTTTAAGTTCATTAGGAAAAGGTATTACAGCAGCGAGTGTTGGTACTCTTTTAAAACATTCTGGTAAGAAAGTCGGTATGCTAAAAATCGATCCATATATCAATGTGGACCCTGGGACAATGTCTCCATTAGAACATGGTGAAGTGTTTGTAACAAAAGATGGTGCGGAAACCGATCTTGACATAGGAAACTATGAGCGTTTTTTAGATTCTTCGTATCTAAAATCGTCTAACTTCACTACGGGTCAAGTTTACTCTTCGGTTATTGAAAAAGAACGCGCGGGGGGATACCTTGGTCAGACGATTCAAGTTGTTCCACATATCGTAGGCGAGATCGTTAACCGTATCAAAAACGCAGGAGAGGGTCACGACATTTTAGTTGTAGAGCTTGGCGGAACCGTTGGCGACATCGAAGGTCTTCCGTTTATGGAAGCTATTCGTCAAATGAAATACGATGATGAAGTAGAGGGAACGTACTTTATACACGTAACGCTTATTCCATACATCAAAGCAGCTGGTGAGCTCAAGTCTAAACCAACGCAGCACTCTGTTCAAGAACTTCGTCGTATTGGTATTACTCCTCAGATGATTATCGCTAGAAGTGAAAATACTCTTCCAAAAACTTTTAAGAAAAAACTTGCAATGAGTTGTGACGTACATCAAGACTGCGTTATTGAAGCGCTTGATGCAAAATCTATTTATGGCATTCCCGTTACGTTTTTAAGTCAAAATATTCTCGGTCCTATATCTCATGAACTAGGCCTTGGTGAGCTTAATCCAGATATGACAGAATGGGACATACTCGTAAAACGCATAGTACAACCTCAAAAGAAAACTATAGTTGGTTTTGTAGGAAAATACCTTGAACTCAAAGAGGCTTATAAGTCTCTTACTGAGTCTCTTATTCACTGTGGAGCACACCTTGATACAAGAGTAGAGATAAGCTGGATAGACTCTGAAGAGATAGAAGAAAAAGGTGCCCAGACACTTCTTGGTGACTGTGACAGTGTTCTAGTCGCTGGTGGTTTTGGTAATCGTGGCGTTGAGGGTAAGATTCAAGCTATTGAGTATGCTCGTGTAAACAAAGTTCCTTATCTTGGCATCTGTCTTGGTATGCAGCTAACACTTGTTGAGTACGCAAGAAACGTACTTGGACTAGAAGACGCAAACTCTATCGAATTTGATGAAAACACAGCAAATCCTATGGTTTATCTTATAGATAACTTTCTTGATCAAAATGGTGGTCAACAACTTCGTACGCACAAATCCCCAATGGGAGGAACTCTGCGTTTAGGAGAGTATCCTTGTGACACAAAAGATGGTTCACTTCTTCAAAAAGCCTATAATGGCAAGAAAACCATCTTAGAACGACATCGTCATCGTTATGAGGCAAACCCCGCATACCGAGAAGCACTAGAGAAAGCGGGCATGATAGTTACTGGTGAGTCTAATGGTCTTATTGAAACCGTAGAGATAGAGGGACATCCTTGGTTCTTAGGTGTTCAGTTTCACCCTGAGTTTACATCACGTTTGCAAACTCCAAATCCCGCAGTCCTCGCGTTTGTTGAGGCAAGTTTAGCAGCTAAGTAGTAGTTAGATGCAAACCATCTCAAAAAAAGAGCTCTTTGCTCTTCTCTCCTCGCGTTTCGATCAAGAGGAGAAGAAACTCTCACAGATCCCAAATCCAGCACTTCTTCAAGACGCTCCAAAAGCCGCTAAAAAAATTGCTGATGCCATTAGAGAAAATAAAAAAATAACGTTAGTTGGCGATTATGATGTTGACGGTGTCAGTTCTACTGCCATTATGGTTGATTTTTTTAGACAGATACCTTATCCTCTTGAAGCTATAATTCCCAATAGATTTCGTGATGGTTATGGAGTAAGTCCTACTGTTTTACAAAGAGTTGAGGCAGACCTTGTAATAACCGTAGACAATGGTATAACTGCAGTTGAAGCCGCTCAAGTTTGTAAAGAGAGAGGTATTGACCTCATTATTACCGACCACCATACAGCCTCAGATATTTTACCAGAAGCCTTTGCTATAGTAGACCCTAAACTTCCAACATGTGAATATCCATTTAGTGAAATATGTGGCGCGCAGGTAGCTTGGTTGCTTCTCGCGTTAGTGAAAAAAGAGTTAGCGCTTAAGATTGACATGAGGCAGTTTTTAGATATTTTAGCAATTGCTATTATTGCTGATATTATGCCTCTTACAAATATTAATAGAACTCTTGTAAAAGAAGGGCTTAAGCTTCTTCATACCTCTTCAAGACCATCAAGTATTATCATAAGAGATTTTTTAGATAAAACAAAAATCACAAGCGAAGATATAGCTTTTCAAATAGCGCCGCGTTTAAACTCTGCTGGAAGACTTGAAGATGCGAGTATCGCACTTGATTTTTACACCGCGACAGATACAAACAAGGCCTATTCACAGTTTGAACTCCTTGGTGAACTCAACAATCTCAGAAAAGAGACTGAGGCTCAGACTACGCTCAAAGCGATAAACAGCGTCGATGAAAATGACAAAATAATAGTCGTAAGTTCTGAGGGATGGCACGAAGGTGTTGTTGGAATAGTCGCTGCAAGACTAGTCGATAGGTTTGGCAAACCCGCCATTGTTTTAAATATTGAAAATGGGATAGCTAAAGGAAGCGCTAGAAGTATTGGCGACGTAAATATTTATGAGCTAATCAAAAAGAACTCCTCTTATCTCTCAAAATTTGGTGGACACAAGATGGCGGCGGGACTTGGTCTTAAAGAAGAAGACATTCCTTTGTTTAGAGAGGCTATCAACATCTCCGCGCTTGAGATTGACCCTAAAGACTTTATCCCAAAAGAAGCAGTGGCGGGAATACTTTTAACTGACGAGATAGACAATGAACTTTTAGATATTTTCGAGCAATTTGAACCTTTCGGTGAAGCGAATCATCGTCCCATGTTTTTACTCCAAAACGCGGAGATAGTAAACATAAAA
>CAWUTM010000037.1:0-9988 GCA_963925755.1 uncultured Sulfurimonas sp.
ATGTAATGCGTAATAGCGTCTTTAATATTCGTTAGCTTATTTGGATTACCTTGTAAGTTTTTAAAATGAAGGGAAGGGTCTTCATTTTTTTCAAGTTTTAAATCTGCAATTTTTGAGCAGACCTGCAAAAAAACATCATAAGGAACGTCATCCCCGCGTTTTAAAAAGTATATGGCACGTTGGAGTGAAACAAAAGGGTTGAGACTTACTCTTTGAAGATGATTTATTCTCGTGTTAATGTACGTTACAAACTCCTCTCTCATATCGCACCCCACAACAGTAAAAAGTCTCTTTTTCGTATTGTAATTACACTCAAACGCTATTTTCGTCGAATCAAAATCAAAACCAGTGACAAGCTCTTCGAGTGTAGCATTATCAAACCTTTCTCTATATACAAGTTGATATATATCATTTTTATAGCTATATGTGTAAGAGTTGTTTTCATATTCGAAATAGTCTTGGTTCATAGCACTATTTATTAGCTCTCTATCTTCATTAGAAGGAAAAAATAGATCTAAATCTCTAAAAGTATCAGCCTTCAAGCAAGAGCCTGCAAGATATAATTTGATATCTTGCTTTTTAATGTTTTGAACAATTAATCTTTGAAAAAAGATATTTAATTTTATTGCAATGCTATCAAGTCGATAATCAAGAAGTGATGCTTGGTCATAGGAAAGTAGTTCTTCATACTCTTTAAAAAAATCATAAATCATAAATCATCCCTAGCTTGTTAAAAAATAATTAAAATATTATATCTGAAAATAGGTTGATAATATTCATACCTATATGAAACAAATAGTGAAATTGATGGATTTTTAATCAATTTTACCTTTCTAGGTAAATTTAAATCAGCTATACTTACACAAATATAATTTCAGGAGAATTAAAATGGGTAAATTTGTTAATAATACAGAAGAGTTTTTTACTTTTTGTGAAGACAATGATGTTCAATTTGTAGACTTTAGATTTACAGATATTAAAGGTGCATGGCACCATATTAGTTACAGAATGAGTGCTGTTAACACTAATCAACTTGAGAATGGTCTTCCATTTGATGGTTCTTCTATCGAAGCATGGCAACCGATTAATAAGTCGGATATGCTTTTAACACCTGATGTGGGAAGTGCTTTCCTAGACCCATTTACTGCTGATCCAACTATTATTGTTATCTGTGATGTTTATGACATTTATAAAGATCAAGCATACGAAAGATGTCCACGTTCAATCGCTAAGAAGACTCTTAAGCATGCTGAAGAAATAGGTATTGCAGATACTGCATACTTCGGTCCTGAAAATGAATTTTTTATGTTCGACTCTGTAACTTTTGTTGATAACATCAATGAAGCTGGATACAAAGTTGATACTGAAGAGGGTGAGTGGAATTCAAACAATCCTTACCCAGATATGTATAACACTGGTCACAGACCAGGAACTAAGGGTGGTTACTTCCCAGTTGCACCAACAGATTCTGCTGTTGATATCCGTGCTGAGATGATGCAAGTTCTTGAGCAAGTTGGTCTAGAAGTTGTTCTTGGACACCACGAAGTTGCACAAGCTCAACACGAAATTGGTATAGTTTTCTCTGACATTATTGGTGCTGCTGATAATGTTCAAAAGTACAAATATGTTATAAAAATGGTAGCTCACCTAAACGGTAAAACTGCAACATTTATGCCTAAGCCAATGTTCGGGGACAACGGTAACGGTATGCACGTTCACCAATCACTATGGAAAGATGGTAAAAATCTTTTCTACGCACCGGGTAACTATGCAAACCTTTCTGAAATGGCACTTAACTATACTGCGGGTATCTTTAAACATGCTCGTTCAGTTGCTGCGTTTACAAACCCAACAACTAACTCGTACAAGCGTTTATTACCAGGTTTTGAAGCTCCAAGTATCTTAACTTACTCTTCTCAAAACCGTTCTGCAGCTTGTCGTATTCCTTACGGTGCTGGTGAAATGGCTACTAGAATTGAGATGCGTTTCCCAGATTCTACTGCTTGTCCTTACCTTGCGTTTGCTGTAATGATGATGGCTGGACTTGATGGTATTAAAAACAAAGATATTCCTATTGGTCCAATGGATGAAGATCTTTATGAGCTTTCTCTTGATGAAATTCGTGAGAAAAAAATCCCACAAATGCCTCACACACTTCGTGGTTCACTTGAAGCACTTATCCGTGATAACGAATACTTACAACCAGTGTTCACAAAAGAGTTTATTGATGCTTACCAGCACTATAGATTTGAGCGTGACGTTTACCCAGACGAGGGTCGTCCAACTGCTTATGAGTTTAAAACTACATACCAGTGTTAATAAAAGCGAGGATTTCCTCGCTTATACCCCTTCTTTTTACCCTCATTTTGAATTAATTACTATCTTTTGTTATAATATATAATAATGAATTTAAGCGCATCCAACCAAGTCCCTAATAAAATAAAATCTCGTAAAAATCCTATGGGAGAGTACTCTCATCTCAACACTGAGGAGCTCTTCACTGCGGTAAAAGAAAGTGCGCATTCAAAGTATCGCGCAGACTTAGATATGTTACTTGGTCTTTTTCTAGAACGTTACGATGCTAGACAAAAAGAGCTAGATGAGTTAAATAAAGTGCTAGAAAGACGTATAAACGAGGAAGTAAATCTCTCAAAGGCAAATCATAAACGCTTTGAACAACAAGCAAAGATGGCAGCTATGGGTGAAATGATGGATGCTGTCGCTCATCAGTGGAAACAACCTTTAAACGCTTTATCTATGATGTCGGATATGCTTGTAGACGACTTTAATAATTCTCTAGTGGATCAAGAGTATATTGATGGTTTATCTGCTGATACTCAAGTTCAAATAGAACATATGATAACTACCTTAAGCGAGTTTAGAGATTTTTTCAGACCAAAAGAGACTAAAGAAAGCTTTGGCATAAAACGCTGTATACAGTCGGTGATGCTTTTAGTAAATGATGAGTTTATGAAAAACTATATTACCATTGATATAAATTGCGCACAAGAGATTTTAGTTCACGGTATAGAAAATGAGTTTAAGCACCTTGTATTAAATATTATTAACAATGCAAAAGACGCGTTTAACGAAAACGGTATTCAAAAAAGAACAATCACTATTAATATTTATAAAAATGACACTTGTAATTGTGTTGATATAGAAGATTCTGCTGGAGGTATTCCACTTCATATAATTAAGCATGTCTTCAAGCCAGAAGTGACAACAAAAGAAGATGGTAAAGGTACAGGAATAGGGCTTTATATGAGTACTCAAATCGCTGAAAAACTTGGCGGTAAACTAAGTGTAGAAAATGTCAACAATGGGGCTTGTTTCCTTCTTCAAATACCTTTATAACCACAAATAAGATATAATCGCAATATAGTAACAATATGTAAGAGTGCTGTTATTTTAAAATATCAAGTTAAGGATTCATTATGAATTATAATGCCCCTGTGGCACAAGTTGCACATGGCAAGTATAGAGCTTATCCACAGATAAAGTTGCCTTCAAGAGAATGGCCAAACAATACAATAACTTCAGCTCCTTTATGGTGTAGTGTCGATTTACGTGATGGAAATCAAGCACTAGTCAACCCTATGTCTATGGAGAAAAAACTTGAATTATTCGCACTCTTACTCAAAATAGGATTTAAAGAAATAGAGGTTGGATTTCCTTCAGCTTCTGCGGTAGAATTTGATTTCTTACGCCGTTTAGTTGATGATAATCTTATTCCAGACGATGTTACGGTTCAGGTACTTGTTCAAGCTCGCGAGCACCTTATAGAAAAAACATTTGAATCACTTAAGGGTGTGAAAAAAGCTACGGTTCATCTTTACAATTCAACTTCCATTGCCCAAAGAAAGATAGTTTTTGGAAAAACAAAAGAAGAAATCATCGCGCTTGCAATTGCAGGAGTAGAGCTTGTTAAAAAATATGAAAAATCTCATGATGGAGAGATATTTTTAGAGTATTCTCCCGAAAGTTTTACTGGAACCGAGTTAGAGTTTGCCGCTGAAATATCAAATGCCGTAACGGCTTGTTGGGGCATCAGTCCTACTCGTAAAGTTATCATAAATCTTCCAGCAACAGTGGAAATGGCCACTCCAAATATTTATGCTGACCAGATAGAATGGATGGCTCAGAACCTTGAGAACCGTGAGAATATAATTATATCAACACACACTCATAATGACAGAGGAACTTCAGTTGCCGCGACTGAACTAGCGCTTTTAGCGGGAGCAGATAGAGTTGAGGGGACACTTCTTAGTAATGGTGAGAGAACTGGAAACGTAGACATCATTACACTAGCTTTGAACATGACAACTCAAGGTGTTGACTCACAGTTAGACTTTAGCAATGTTGATGAAGTTTTGGATGTAGTTGAGAGATGTACGGAGATAGATACTCATGTTCGTCATCCCTATGTTGGAGAACTTGTATATACCGCATTTTCAGGTTCACATCAAGACGCTATAAAAAAAGGTATGCGTCATCAATCGGAGAAAGAGGATGCTTTTTGGGAAGTTCCATATCTTCCAATAGACCCTGCAGACGTTGGTCGTACTTATGAAAGTATTATTAGAATTAATTCTCAGTCAGGTAAAGGTGGAGTGGCTTACATACTTGAACAAAATTATGGATACCAACTACCCAAGGCTATGCACCCTGAAATAGCTAAGATAGTACAAGAGTTGACTGAAACGAAGGGCCGAGAGTTAGAAAATCAAGAAATTTTGGATGTTTTTCAAAAGACTTATTTAGAAGTTAAAGAACATATATCTTTAGTTGATTTTACATTTACATCCGATAAGAAAGTTTCTAAATGTACATTGACTTATCTTTACAATGGTAAAGAGGTTATATCTTATGGAGAAGGAAATGGTCCAATAGACGCTTGTAAAAAAGCGCTAAGTAAGGATTACAAACATGATTTTAGTATAAACTCTTACTCTGAACACTCTCGTGGAGATAAAAGTTGCGCAGAAGCAGTTTCATATATTGAACTGCTGAGCGATACAGGAAACCTACACTTTGGAGTTGGAGTAGATAACGACATAGCAACAGCATCTATTAAAGCAATGTTCTGTGCTCTTAACAGGACGTTTAACTAAAAAAGAAGTTCCGCTTCTGGGTCAGAGTTATCTTCTGTCCTGGGTGGTTTAGATATATCACTAAAGTATTCTTTCTTTCCCTCATACTCTACTTCAATAATTCCCTCGGGAACATCAAACTTACGCTTTATTTGTGGGTATAACTTAAGCACGCTTCTGTAAAAATGAGAAAAAGCTGGTCCAGCAATTCGTCCACCAGTCTCTTTATTGTACATTGGAGTATTATTATCGTTTCCAAACCAAACTACAGTTGTCATAGTTGGAGAATATCCTGCCAACCAACCATCTATGTTATTGTTTGTCGTACCAGTTTTAGCCGCCAACTCTAAACCTCTCACCCGAGCTCGTCTAGCAGTTCCGCGTTGAACAACATCTCTTAAAATCGTTGTCATTATGTAGGCCTGAGTAGGAACCGTAATTTGCTGTGAAACTTCTGTTCTCTCATAGATAGTTTTGTCTCTTTGATCAATTCTTAATATCATCTGTGGTTTAACTTTTTTTCCATTGTTCGCAAATGTAGTATAGTTTTCCGCTAACTCAAGCGGAGACATTGACATTGTTCCAAGAGAGATAGAGAGGTCTTTAGGAATGTTCTTAATATCATATTTTTGAAGTCTTTTAATAAGTGTTTTTAGACCTATATCGTTTACAAGGTTAATAGTTGCAAGGTTTCTTGAATGTATGAGAGCTTCTCGTAAACTCACCATACCCTTATAGTTTTTCTCATAGTTTCTAGGACGCCACTTCATATCTTCACCATTTTTTGTGTACTCATAAGTTTTGGCAATATCAACGAGTTGAGTAGCCCCAGAAAACCCTAGGTCAATAGCTACCTGATAGATAAAGGGCTTAAACGCGGAGCCTGGCTGACGACGACCTTGCGTAGCGCGGTCGAATGAACTCACTTTATAGTCAACACTTCCAACTAGAGCTAGAATATCTCCGCTGCTTGAATCAAGTGAAACTAAAGCACCATTTAGTTGAGAGATATTCACATCTTGAACTACAAAGCTTGTATTCCTTTGAAGTTTTCTTAAATCTTTTTCTTTGTACTTATCTACCCTAGCTAGAGTAGCCGTATGAGCAAATTTTAAGGCTTTGATAGCTGATTGCTGTAGTCTTAAATCTATTGAAGTGTAAATTTCATAACCACCACTTTTAAAGTCGTCAATTCCTATATCTTTAAATCTACGAGCTACTTCATCTACGATAAAAGGCGCTTTGTTTTGTGTTAGAGTAGTGTCAAAAACTTCAGGATTTTGAGCAATTGCATTGTCATAAGTTGTATCATCTATCCAACCTAAAACATGCATTCTTTTTATAACCCTATTTGCTCTTCCCATTGAAATTTCATAGTTTTTTGTTGGTGCGTACGTACTGGGCGCTTTTGGCAGACCTACTAAAATAGCCATCTCTTTAAGTGTGAGTTCACTGAGGCGTTTATGAAAGTATCCATCCGCAGCCGTTCGTATACCATAGTATCCATGTCCATAATATATTTCATTTAGGTAGCATTCTAGTATCTGCTCTTTGGAGAGGGCGAGCTCTACTTTTATAGCGAATATTGCTTCTTTTATTTTACGAGATAATTTTTTATCTCTTGTCAGCAGAACATTTTTAACAAGTTGTTGTGTGATGGTACTCGCACCCTCAACAGCACGACCAGCACGAATAACTTTTATAGCAGCGCGAAAGATCGCATCAATATTTATTCCGGGATGTTCAAAAAATGTTGTATCTTCTATTGCAACAAGAGCTTCTATTATGCGAGGTGGAATAGTCTCAAAAGGCGCAAAATATCTATGCTTGCCTTGAAATATATTTGCTATTTTTTCACCATTTTTATCGTAAATTCTACTTGTAAGAGATGGTTTATAGTTCTCTAAAGATGAGATGTCATAGTCAAAAAAGAGAAGGAAGTAGGCAACAAGAACAAATGGAGAAAGGAAACCTATAATAAATAGCGTTAGTAGTGTTTTTTTTATCATTTCCTAAATTCCCTATTAACAAAATTTGATTCAATGAGTACTTTTGTATACTCTTGTTTTGGTGCGCTAATTATATCACTCATTTTACCACTCTCAACTATTTTTCCATTTTTAAGAACAGCTATATCTTCACAAAGTGTTTTTGCTGAAGTTATATCATGTGTTACAAAGAGCATTTTAAAATGTTCTTTCTTTTGTAAGTCCCTTAGTAGCTGTAGAATCAGCTCTCTTGTTTGTGGGTCAAGAGCCGTTGTTGGTTCATCTAGAAGTAAAAGCTTTGGACTTGTACTTAATGCCATCGCTATGAGAACACGCTGTAGTTGTCCACCAGAAAGCTCAGGTGGAAACCTCTCTAAAAGTTCATGGTCTAAATCGACCTTGTCAAACAATTCTTTTATCAATGACATTTGAACAAAGAACTGTTTTTTAATCTTTGTAAGAGGGGAGAGCGCTGTAAATGGGTTTTGAGGTATAAACGCGATACTTTCTCCTGCCACTAAGTCAAAACTAGAGTCAATCTTGACTTCACAAGATATATCTTGAGGAAGTATGGACAGAAGAGCTTTAAGAGTAAGACTCTTGCCACTACCGCTTTCTCCTACTAGAGCAAGAGATGTATCTATATTTAAACTAATATCTACTAGAGTTGTATCTTTATGTGTTATTACTAACTTCTCAATATTCATTATTTCATCTTTATTAAGTGATTGCATAAGTCTTTTAATGACTCTTCACTCTCGGATACTCTTGCGATGAGTCTTACAATAGCACTCTTAACAGTTGGTTGGCGTATTGCGCCTACACCAAAGCCTAATGAAAAAAGTTCATTTTTTATGTCGAGGACTTTTTGATTGTTAGCAATTAAAATAGGCACTATGAGACCTTTAACTTTAATACCTAGCATTTCATTAATAATATCTTGTCTGCGTTTAATCGCTTTGTTTAAAGTTTCTTTATTATTCAGAATATATTCAAGTGACTTATGAGCTAAGAGAGTGTCATATAAAGAGAGGGCAGTCGCATATATAATAGGTTTTGCACGATTAAGTAGATACTCAACTATGTGTTTATCCGCCAGTATAAAAGCGCCAAAACTACCATAAGCTTTTCCAAGTGTTCCCATTTTAATATGGTTTTTTTTTGGAGTAATGTCATAGTAATCAAAAACACCCATAAGGCTATCACCAATAACGCCACTACTATGAGCTTCATCAACTATCAGTATCGCGTTTGCGTCATCTGCAATTGAAAAGACCTCTTTTGGACAAATATCCCCATCCATAGAATAAATCCCCTCAACGGCGACTATCTTGCGTTTTGCTTGTGAGTTTTGTAGGAGTAAAGACAACTCTCCCATGTCGTTATGTTTGAAAAAAACAACATCAATGCCATTTAGATTTGAGGCTAAAACACCAGATGCATGATAAAGCTCATCCATAAAAAGAGTATCTCCCTTACGAACAAGGGCTTCGATTAAAGCAATGTTCGCGTTAAAACCACTCCCTACAATTATTCCTGCTTCAAAGTTGTTTGCCTTACAAAGCGCATCTTCAAAATCTTTATGAATTTGATGGTATCCGTTGACGAGGAGAGACGCTTTTGCACCATGAACTTCTAAATTTGAGAGTTCTTGGCAAGTTTCTTTGTGAAGTTTTTTGTTATGAGCGAGACCTAGGTAATCATTTGAAGCGAAATCTTTTATGGAGTAGTTTATCACTTCACGAGTTCTATAACGACCTGATTTTTTAAGTGCGTTTAATTCATTTTCATAAAACATTCAATAAATCCTTTATGTAAATGATTTTAGCGTCTCGACGCTTAATCCCATAGCTGTACTCTCAAACCCTCGCAACTCTTTGATGTAAGGTTTGCAAAATCCTTCCACCATACAAGCGCCAGCTTTACCTTTCCATTCACCACTTTGTAGGTAATTTTCAAGATCTGTCTCATCAAACTTATCAAAAAGATAGTCTGTTTGACTGATGTCTATGATTTTTTTCTCTAAAGAGTGGTAAATCATGCAGGTAATTATACTCGTGACATTACCACTTTGAGTATGTAAAATACGGCGTGCATCATCAATTGATTTTGCTTTTCGCAGTATCTTCCCTTGGGAAGTGACAACAGTATCGGCGACTAAAAGGGGCATGTCTTCATAACCAAACGCGGCAAGGTTGGCGTTATATTTTCCAAGAGTAGCTTGATATACAAAGTTTTTAGGAGAGAAAGCGACTATACTATCTTCATCATAGTCAACGCTTTCTTGTTTAAATGCGATGCCTGCATTTGTAAGAAGCATATGTCGCGTTTGAGATGAAGAAGCTAGACGTAGCATTTAAAAAACTGAAGAGAAATACGAACCTAGAAATATAGCGATAGTTCCAAGTGTAATATTGAGTGGAACCATAAAACGACCGATAAGGCCAAGTTGGTTTTTAGCCGTTACAAAGTCACCCTGAGTTAGAGCTTTAGCCGCTTTATTTCTTCTAAACACCATCACAAGATAAGCAATGAGCATAACTGTCCAAATACCTTCTTTAGCGTAACCAAGTGTTTTATAGTCAGTTGTGGAAATAGCATAGCCTTTTATCATGATGACAGCTGTTACGACGAGTATAAGAATAAACGGAGCAACTATTATAAAAAGGTTTTTTAGCGCATGAGAAACTCTCTCTAATCGCTGTCCAGGTGATTCTATTTCCATAAACGATGGATGTGCAGCATAACGCAGTGCTACCATTCCTCCAACCCAAACAACGGCAGAGATTACATGTAAAAAAACTATATATGTTTTATATTCTAAGAAAAATTCAGTCATTATGAAAGAGCCTTTGTAATAAATTCTAAAGAAGCGATTTTAGCTTCTGGTAGTTTAGCGGGAAGTTT
>CAWUTM010000038.1:0-26839 GCA_963925755.1 uncultured Sulfurimonas sp.
TATTAGAGAAGCTGGTGGCGTGCCATTCGTTTTTAACACTATTGGCGTTGACGATGGTATAGCAATGGGTCATGAGGGTATGCTTTACTCTCTTCCTTCACGTGAAATCATTGCTGACTCTATCGAGACTGTTATGAACGCACACCAGCTAGACGCTATGATCTGTATTCCCAACTGTGACAAGATTGTCCCAGGTATGATTATGGGTGCACTTCGAGTAAACGTTCCTACTATCTTTGTTTCAGGTGGTCCTATGGCTGCTGGGCATAAAAAAGATGGAACTCCTATTGACCTTGCGACTGCGTTTGAGGCTGTTGGAAAACATGCTGAAGGTAAAATGACAGATGAAGAACTTTATGAGATAGAGTGTGAAGCTTGTCCATCTGGTGGTTCATGTTCAGGTATGTTTACCGCAAACTCCATGAACACTCTTTGTGAAGCTATGGGTATCGCACTTCCAGGTAATGGAACTATTTTAGCGATGACACCAGAGCGTATAGAACTTGTTAAAAAAGCAGCTCGTCGTATAGTTGAACTCGCTAAGATGGAAAACAATGAAAAGTTTAGAATGAAAAACATTCTAAATGAAAAAGCAATTCATAATGCTTTTGTTATAGACATGGCAATGGGTGGAAGTTCAAACACGGTACTCCACCTTTTAGCAATAGCAAGAGAATCAGATATAGATTACAAGATAGAAAACATTAACAAGATAGCAGACAAGGTAGCACATATAGCTAAAATATCTCCATCAAAAAGTGATGTACACATGGATGATGTTAACCGTGCAGGTGGAGTAAACGCAGTGATGTGTGAAGTCTCTAAACGCAGTGGTAGTTTAAACCTTGATTCTCTTATGATTACAGGTGAGACTTTAGCAGAGCGTATCGAAGGCTGTGAGATTTTAGATGAAGAAGTTATCCATAAAACGGAGAATGCTTACTCTAAGGTTGGTGGTTTATCTATTCTTTTTGGAAATCTTGCAACGGAAGGCGCAGTTGTTAAAACGGCTGGTATCACCGGAAATATGAGACAGTTCAAAGGAAAAGCGGTTTGTTTTAACTCTCAACCCGCAGCAATAGCTGGAATTATGGGACATAAAGTAAAGTCTGGCGATGTTGTTGTCATACGTTATGAGGGTCCAAAAGGTGGTCCAGGTATGCAAGAGATGCTTGCTCCTACTTCACTTATTATGGGTATGGGTCTTGGCGAGTCAGTTGCTCTTATAACTGATGGTCGTTTCTCTGGTGCTACTCGTGGTGCTTCAATCGGTCATGTTTCTCCAGAAGCTGCCGAAGGTGGTATGATAGCTCTTATAGAAGACGGTGATGAGATAGAGTTAGATACGGACGCTCACTTGCTACAACTTAACGTAAGTGAAGAGATTATTGCGGAGCGTCGTGCTAAATGGACGCCGCATGTCAACCATGTAACGTCAAAATGGCTTAAACGCTATGCGCTTTTAGTTTCAAACGCATCAAATGGCGCTATTTTAAAAACAGAACTATAGAAGGAAATTTTTAGTGAATGCAATCGCAATAAAACATAATGATCAAATTATTGACTTACAAACTGCTGAACAATTAGGTTTTGAAGGTGAGCAAATTCACCTTGATAATTCTGAAGATTCATTAGAAGTTTTACGTCACTCAACAGCACACTTAATGGCACAGGCTATAAAGTCACTTTATCCAGATGCTAAATTCTATGTAGGACCAACTGTAAAAGAGGGTTTTTACTATGACTTTAAAACGCAAACTGAGATAGGTGAGGGTGATCTTAAAAAGATTGAAAAGCAAATGCTTTCTTTCGCAAAGAAAAAATACCCAATAGAAAAATATGAAATCTCAATGGACGAAGCGAAAATAAAGTTCGCAGACGACCATCTAAAACTTGCCGTTATGGAGAGAATTCCAGATGAGACAGTTTCTATCTACAAACAAGGTGAGTTCGAAGATTTATGTCGTGGACCTCATTTACCCTCTATAGGACTTATCCGTTACTTTAAACTTACAAAAGTTTCAGGCGCGTATCTTGGTGGAGATTCTAAAAATGAGATGCTTACTCGTATTTACGGTATTGCGTTTGCGGACAAAGAGTCATTAAAAGCGCATATGGATATGTTGGCGGAAGCTGCTAAACGCGACCACCGTAAACTTGGAAATGAGATGAAACTTTTCACTTTCCGTGAAGAAGTGGGCGCAGGTTTCCCAATATGGCTTCCAGCGGGTGGACGTCTTCGCGCGCGTTTAGAATCACTTCTTTTTAAAGCACACCGTAAACGCGGATATGAGCCAGTTCGTGGTCCTGAAATGTTAAAAAGCGATCTTTGGAAAACATCTGGACACTATCAAAACTATGGTGAAAACATGTATTTTACTAGTATTGATGACGTAGAGTTTGGTGTTAAACCAATGAACTGCGTTGGACATATTAAAGTATATGAAGATGAACTTCACTCATATCGTGATTTACCAATAAAATATTTTGAATATGGCGTAGTGCATCGTCATGAATTTACTGGTGCTCTTCATGGTCTTTTTAGAGTACGTGAATTTACTCAAGATGACGCGCATATATTTTGTACTGTAGACCAGATAGAAGAGCAAATTATTGAAGTGGTTGATTTTGTTGACAAGATTATGTCTACATTTGAGTTTGATTACAAAATGATGGTTTCTACTCGTCCAGAAAAAGCAGTTGGTGATGATAAAGTATGGGAACTCTCAACTCAGGCACTTAAAAACGCAATGGATAAAAACTCACTACCATACGAGATAGATGAAGGTGGCGGAGCTTTTTATGGTCCTAAAATCGACATAAAGATTACAGATGCTATTGGACGTGAATGGCAATGTGGAACAATTCAGCTAGATTTTAATCTTCCTGAACGTTTTGAACTTGAGTACAATGGAGATGATAACGAAAAGATACAGCCTGTTATGATTCACCGTGCTATTCTTGGTTCATTTGAGCGTTTTATTGGAATTTTAACTGAGCATTACGCTGGTGAATTTCCTATGTTTATCGCTCCAACGCAGGTCGCAATTGTACCTGTCGCAGAAGTGCATAAAGATTATGCTAAGCAATTATCAGATAAACTTATTGACATTAATGCCGATAGTGAGATATATGCTAGGAACGATTCGTTAAATAAACGAATTCGTGTGGCTGAAAAAACTCGTGTTCCAATGATTGTTGTTATTGGTGACGAAGAGATACAAAACAAAACTGTAGCTATTCGTGATAGAAGAACTAGAGAACAATATAACCTAAGTGAAGAAGAATTTCTGAAACTTATACAAACTAAAGTAAATGAGGTAAATTTTTGAGCCAAAAGAAAAACCGTGTAATAATGAATGACGATATCCGTGCGACTGAATTAAGATGTAGTATAGATGGAGGAGATTCTTTAGGGATTATCTCTATTGATGAAGCTATGGAAAAAGCAAATGAGTTAGCTATGGACTTAGTTCTAATAGCTCCAGATGCAAAACCACCTGTTGCTAAGATTATGGATTACGGTAAGTATAGATACCAAGAAGAGAAGAAACTTAAAGAACAACGTAAAAATCAAGTAAAGATTGTTGTTAAAGAGATTAAGCTTTCTGTGAAAATTGCTGAGAATGACATTGCATATAAAGTTAAACATGCAAGAGAGTTTTTAGAAAAAGGTTTTCATGTTAAGTTTAGAGTTTTCTTGAGAGGTCGTGAAATGGCTAATCCTCAAGCGGGTAGAGAAGTTCTTTTAAGTGTTTGGCCAATGGTTGAAGACTTAGGTGTTATGGAAAAACCACCTAAGTTTGAAGGGCGTTACTACAACATGTATGTAACACCACAAAAATAAAATCAAAATAGCGACGCATCTACTGCGTTGCCTCGCTCGTCACATACAGTAGTATGCTTCCTTACTCAGCCCTTGTAGCTACATCACTCTTTTGATTTTATTACATCTAGATATATATGAGATCTCAAAAATAATAAGGGATCTAAATCCCTTATTTAACTACTTTCGCTTTTAAATCATTTTCTTCTATCTCTGCAGTTACATACTTGATAACTACAAGGTTTTCAGTTTCATTGATATACCACTCTGCGATATGTTCATGCTCAAGAGCATTTAGTTTGTCAAAATCAACATGATCGTTATCGATGTATAGGTGAGAGTGTCTTACTGGATTTTGAAGCTTTAACACTGTCCATATAAGCCATAAAATGATGACAACTGAAACACTAGCAGTCAGCATTTCTCTGTTACTAAAGTCAAGATAAATACCAGCGAATGTACCACCTAGGAAAGTTGCGAAGTATGCAGAAGAGTTTGAAATACCAAGTGCTGCACCTTTTTGGTGAACTCTAGCAAACTTACTAATCATAGACTGAACAAGTGGCTCCATCATGTTAAAACCAATGAAAAACAATACAACGCCAATTACAAAAACCGTACTCGAAGTTGTGTATCCCATTATTAAAAATGATGCTAAAAATAAAACTATAGAGATAAGAAATATCTGTTTAGGAATATTCTTCTTTTCACCGAAAACAGCCGCTGGACCCATAGCTATAAGACCAGCTATCATTGCTGGAAGGTAAGCCATCCATAACTCTGATTTTTCCCAAGAGAAACCATACTGCTCTTTCGTTAAGATAATAGGAATAAGCACAAACGCCATAGTCATAAGACCTTTTTGTAGAGTATTTATAATTATCATATTTAAGAGATTATTGTCTTTTAGAATATCTAGAGTTTTCGAATCGTTGTGGTAGATGTGTCTAATCTTTGGAGGAGTAGGAACTTTCGTAAAAAGTATAACTATAGAAAGAATAGCTAATCCCGTTGTGATGAAAAAGATAACGTTTATGCCATAACTTGAAGCTATTACCGGACCTAAACCCATAGCTAGAGCAAAACTCATAGCGATGAATCCACCCATGATTGCCATAGCTTTTCCACGTTTTTCTTCTTCAACAAGGTCTGAAACCATAGCTGTAGCAACAGAACCAATAGCTCCAGCACCTTGGAGGAAACGACCAGCCATTAGCATATAAATATCTGTAGAATAAGCACACATAAGTGAACCAATAATAAAAATAATAAGACCAAACAAAATTGTAGGTTTTCTTCCTATTTTATCACTCATTGTCCCAAATGGAAGCTGGAAGATAGCCTGAGTAAGCGCATAACCACCAACAATAATACCAACAAGAAATGGCGTAGCGCCAGGAAGGTCAAGGGCATAAACAGAAAGAACCGGTAAAACTAAAAATAATCCTAAAAATCTTAGGAAAATAATAGAGGAGAGGGGAAGTACTTTTTTAAACATCTAAAGAGCCTTTATAGTATAATGATGGGATTATAACGAAACATTATTATATATACTATCAAGGACAAGCAATTGAAATTAGTTTTAGCTACATCTAATAAAGGAAAATTACGTGAGATAAAGGCACTCTGTAAAGAGCATGAGGTCATTTCTTACTCAGAACTGATAGAAGAGTTTGAAATAATAGAAGACGCGCATACATTTAAAGACAATGCGCTTTTAAAAGCAAGGGCTGTTTATAACGCCATTGGTGATAAGAACTTGGTAGTAATCGCCGATGACAGTGGTATAAGCATAGATGTATTAGATGGTGCGCCGGGTATATATAGTGCAAGACATGCCGGTGAAAACGCGAGTGATAAAGACAACCTTTATAAACTCATAGAAGATATAAAAGCAAAAGGCGTAACAGAATCTCCTGCCCATTACACAGCGGCGATAGCTATAGTTACAAAAGATATTGAAAAAACTGTTCACGGTTGGATGTATGGAACGGCTATCTGTGAAACAAGAGGTGAGGGTGGTTTTGGATATGACCCGATGTTTATACCTCTTGGGTACGAAAAAACACTGGGTGAATTAGATGGTGAGATTAAAAAAACACTTTCTCACCGTTCTAAAGCATTAGGGCTAGCGCTAAAAATTATAAATACCTTATAGTATTTTAAGACTCAACTTACAAAACTATTTTCATTGTCTACACGATGATTCCAAGTATTAGTTAAAGAGTAAAAGTAGAATAATTCCAAAAATAATTCTATAGATACCAAACGCGATAAAAGTAAAGTTGTCTAGGAATTTTAAGAAGAGTTTTATCGTTATAAATGCGACAATAAATGATACTATAAACCCTATCCCTAATGTTAGTAAATTATCAGATGTAAACTCATCATAATGCTTTAAGACATCATAAGCCGTTACAGCAGACATAACGGGAAGCGCAAGTAAAAAACTAAACTCAGCACTTGCTTTTCTACTCATGCGAACAAGAAGAGCCCCTATAATTGTAGACCCAGCTCGGCTTGTCCCCGGTATAAGCGCTAGGACTTGAGCAAAACCTATAAAGAGAGCCTGTTTAAAAGTTATTTCTTCTACATCATGAACGAGTACTTTGTCTTCTCTAATGAAAAACTTTTCAACAATTAAAAAAACAATACCTCCAAGAATAAACATAATGGCAACAATATTAATACTAAAGAGTTCTTTTATTTGGTCAGAAAAAACAAAACCTACAGCTCCAATAGGAATAAACGCAAGAAAGACTTTATACCAAAGATTAATATGATCTGGAGTGAATTTGTCTTTGTAGTTAAACATAACAGCAAGAATTGCGGAGAACTGTATAATGACTTCGTAGGCTTTTGTAACATTTGTTTGCTCTAAACCTAAAAAATGACTTGCGACAATGAGGTGACCAGTTGAAGAGATAGGGAGAAATTCAGTAAATCCCTCGATGATTCCTAAACTTAGAGAGTCGAAAATATCCATTAAAATCCTTATAAGACATATTTGAAATTTATATGATAGTATTTTAGCATAAGAAATTAAGATGCAGTAAAATAAAGTACTCCTTTAAAGTTTAAACTTATTTCGATACAATACGTGGTTTTATTTTATCTTGTAGGAAATTTTATATGTTACTTTTTACACCTGGACCAACACCTGTTCCACAAAATGTTCGTAATGCCATGAGCGATGAGACTATGCATCATCGTACTCCTGAATTTGAAGCGATATTTGAGAAAACTCGTAAACACCTTTTTAATCTTTTTAAAACAGATGAAGTAGTAATGATAGCTTCTTCAGGTACCGGTGCGATGGAATCTGCTGTAATTAACCTCTGTAAAAACACACTTTTGAATGTGAACTCAGGAAAGTTTGGTGAGCGTTTTGGCAAAATTGCTACCGCTCACGGACTTAAAAATGTAGAGATAAAAAATGAATGGAACACACCTGTATCCGTAGAAGCTATAGTGAATGCGGTCAAAGAAAACGCAGACATAGATGCAATAGCGATTCAAATCAGCGAATCAGCTGGTGGACTTCGTCATCCAGTAGAAGAAATAGCAAAAGCTGTAAAGGCCATAAACCCTAAGATTATGGTTATTGCTGATGGTATCACAGCTGTTGGTGTTGAAGCAATAGATGTAACAAATATTGACTGTTTAATCGCTGGAAGTCAAAAAGCACTTATGTTACCTCCTGGTTTATCGATTCTTGGTTTATCAAACGCGGGGATAGAGAGGATAGGAAGTGGTAAAGGTTACTACCTAAACTTATCTTCAGAGGTTAAGAAACAGCGCCAAAATACAACGGCATTTACGGCTGCTACAACTTTGATTATTGGACTTCTTGAAGTTTTAGAGACAATAGAAGCTGATGGTGGTTTAGAAAAACTCTATTCTGACACTGCGATTCGCGCAAACGCAGTAAGCTCAGCTTTAGAAGCTATAGGCTTACATATTTATCCATCATCACCCGCAAAGTCTATGACAACTATAGATGATGAAAACGCGGCAGAGATAAGAACACTTCTAAAAACAGACTTTGACGTAAACGTAGCAGGTGGTCAAGATCATTTAAAAGGTAAGATTTTCCGTATAAACCAGATGGGTCTCATCTCGAACTATGAGATGGCTTGGGTTGTAAACGCGGTTGAGTTAAGCCTCGCTAAACTTGGTCGCCGTCCTTATGATGGAACCGCAAACAAAATCTTTAACGAGATAACTTTTGGAATGGGTAAATAAATGATACTTGAACATGAAATACCTAATGGCTCAAAACTTTACTTTGGTGAGTCAGCTAAAGTAAAACGCCGTATAGAAAATGTAGCGAGTGAAATTTTATATGAGAATGGTTTTGAAGAGATAGTTACTCCAATGTTCTCATACCACCAGCATCTTAGTATCGCCGATGAAAAGAAACTAATTCGTATTAAGGATAAAGAAAATAATTCTCTCTCATTAAGAGCAGACTCTACTATAGACGTTGTTCGTATTATTGAGAAACGTTTAGGTACGAACACTGAACATAAAAAATGGTTTTACATTCAGCCAATTGTTACATACCCAACAACTGAACAGTATCAGGTTGGTGTAGAATTAATGGGAGAGAAAAAACTCTCTAGCGCATTAAGTATTGCAACAAAGATTTTTGCTAATCTAGATGTAAAACCACTTATTCAAATATCAAATATTAAAATTCCTGAACTTCTAGTAGAGATGTTTGATGAGTTAAGTATCGAAGACTTTAAGCATATAAATATAGACAAGTTTATCACCCTTGATGTGGAATGGCTAACTAAACTTGTTTATCTTCAGTATGTTGAACAGATTGATGATATTATATCTATCGCGCCAAAAGAGATTCAAGTAGAACTTAAAAAGATGAAAGATTTATGTTCTGAGACATCTTGTGCAAACACTGTTTTAGCACCAATGTACTATGCAAAGATGCTTTACTATGATGAGCTTTTCTTTCGATGTATATCAGGAAATGAAGTTTTTGCACGTGGTGGAAGATATAAAAATGAAGACCTTACGTCAGTAGGTTTTGCAATATACACAGACACAGTTTGTGAAGAAATAACAAAATAATTTTTAAGAATAAAGAGGAAAATATGATGAGAACTAAAGTTCAATGCAGGGAGGCACTAAATGCCGAGTCGTAAAGCAGATTTAATCGTTGGTATTCAATGGGGTGATGAGGGTAAAGGTAAGATAGTTGATAGACTTGCTTGTGAGTATGATATGGTTTGTCGTTCTCAAGGTGGTCATAACGCGGGACACACTATTTGGGTTGATGGCGTTAAATTTGCGCTTCACTTAGTACCTTCAGGCGTATTAAATCCTAAAGCCATTAACGTAGTTGGAAATGGCGTAGTTCTTTCACCAGAATCAATCATTAAAGAGATGGTTCAATTTGAAGGTCTTGAAGGTCGTCTTTTCATCTCCGATAAAGCGCATTTAAATCTTTATTACCATGCACTGATTGACCAGGCAAAAGAGCGTCTTAAAGGTGATAAAGCTATTGGTACAACTGGTAAGGGAATAGGGCCTGCTTACGCAGACAAGATTAATCGTACTGGTTTTCGCGTTGGGGAGCTTTTAAATCCTACAAAACTTACAGCTTCAATTATCGAGTATTTTGAACAAAATAGACAGATTTTTGACATTTATGAAATTGACACGCCAAAAGAATCCGATCTTCTTAAAGAATTAGAAGGATATAAAGAAAAACTCGGTGCTTTTATAACAGATACTACACAGTTAGTATGGAAAGCTCTTGATGACAATAAGCGAATTCTACTTGAAGGCGCGCAGGGAACTTTACTTGACATTGATCATGGAACTTACCCTTATGTGACTTCTTCAGCGACAGTTTCCGCTGGTGCTTGTACAGGCCTTGGAATTAATCCTAAAGATATTGGAAAAGTTATAGGAATCGTGAAAGCTTACTGTACTCGTGTTGGTAATGGACCATTTCCTTCTGAAGACTTTGGTGAAGATGGAAAACGTTTAGGTAAGCAAGGGAATGAATTTGGAACAACTACTGGACGCGCAAGAAGATGTGGTTGGTTTGACGCAGTTGCCACTCGTCATGCAGCGAGACTAAATGGTTGTGATGAATTAGCTTTGATGAAACTAGATGTACTTGATGGTTTTGATGAAGTTAAACTTTGTATAGCTTATGAACTTAATGGCGAAAGAATTGACTATATGCCATCAAATCTTGATGAAGTAACACCGATTTATAAAACTTTTAAAGGGTGGAATAACTCTGTAGGTGCTCGAACTTTTGACGCGCTTCCTAAAGATGCGCAAGACTTTGTCAAAACTATTGAAGAGATTAGTAAAACTAAAGTTGGTATAATATCTACTTCACCTGAAAGAGATGACACTATAATCCTTTAAGGAATACTTGATGAAAACTCGATACACTCCTCTTGTAAGTGTTAAAAAAAATACAATGCAAAAGAGTGAACGAGTTCTTCAATCTGCAAACGCAAATCTCAACAGTGCTAAAATAGCACTAGAAATATCTTTTAATGAGCTCAATACTATTTCTACTCCCCAAACAGGTCAAATCATTGAATTTTTATCAGCTAGAACACTTCTTGATGCTCAAAGAGCAATGATAAGACATAATGAAGAGTGGGTGGGATTTGCAAAGAACGAAATAGCGCAAGCGAAAGAGCAGTTAAAAGTTGATATGGTCGAATTTGAAAAGTTTAACTACTTGGAACTTGAAGAGGTCAAAAAAATGCTTAAGAAAATTAAAGTTCAAGAGGCTAAAGATCTTGATGAAGTGGCACTAATGACTTATGATAAGAAAAAAAACAGAGGAACACCCACTTGAAAAAACTTATACTATTATCTATATATACTATTTCACTTTTTGCGCTCCAGACAAGCGATAGACTTTTTGAATGTACAGAAATATTTCAAGAGCGAAAGAGTGAACTTTTAGTTGAACTTGAACGTATTGATGAACAAAAACAGTCTTTAAACGCACTTAAAATTGCAACAGAAGAATTATTGAAACAAAAAGAGTCCAAACTTTCTCTCCAAGAGGAGAATGTAGATGAAAAGTTGCAAGAAGTTTCTCAAAAAGAGAATAGCATTAAACAAATGTTGACTGAAAATACGGCTATTTTAAAAGAGATAAAAAGTATAAAAATGAATAAAGTGGCACAAACATTTTCAAAGATGAAAGCAACTGCCTCAGCAGATATACTTTCTAAGATGGATACGCAAGAAGCAACATCTATTTTACAATCTTTAAAACCAAAAGTTGTAGGAAAAATCTTAACAAAAATGAAAGCACAAAAAGCTTCAGAGATAACGCAACTTTTAAGTAAATAATCAAACTTTTACCTTACTTATTGTAAAATGTCCAAATTTAATAAATAAGCAGGGTTCTCAAACAATGAAAATATCACTAAAAACTATTCCTCATATTTCCAATAAAATTTCTATAGATTTAAATAAAAGTGGTTTTGTGACAATGACTCAAGGACTCGAACGTGTTGCTCAAGAAGCAGAAAAAGTGCTTGTTGAGAATGTAAAGCAAGAGCTCGCACTTGAGGATAAAGTAGATAGTATTTGTGAAGAGAACGAAGAAGAAATCGAGTTTATGCTTGCCGATGAGAGACAACTATTTTTTATGATTAAGAAAAAATTAGCACCTGAATTTGGTGTTATATTAAACTATGAAGAACGTTATTCGGATATAGCACATAAAATTTTAGATGAACTATATGAAGAAGATTTAATAAAGTTTGACGTGACGGAAAATCGTATTAAAAACATAATATATAACGCGATTACTGGCTTCATAGCAGAAGCTTCAGAAATAGAAGACGCTGTTCTGGATAAAATAAGATCTTACAAGAAAAGATATATTCCAGGGACTGATGAATTCGATATATTATATGAAAAAATATATCGTGAAGAGATAATGAAAAGAGGTATGGAATAGTGACTAGTCTTCAAAATCTAAAGCGGGTTTATATATATCTTGAAAATGGTATATTTTTAGAAGCAGATAGCTTTGGCGTTGAAGACACTGTTGTTGGCGAGATCGTTTTTAATACTTCTTTAAGTGGATATCAAGAGATCGTTAGCGACCCTTCTTACGCTGGACAATTTGTAACATTTACAATGCCAGAAATTGGAAATGTTGGTGTAAATACTCAAGACATGGAGAGTAAATCCGCATATGCAAAAGGTATGATTGTTAGAAATTATCAATCACGCTATTCGAACTTTAGAGCACAAGAGTCTCTCCATGAGTTTTTAGTTAAATACAATGTAATGGGTATCTGTAACATTGACACTAGATACCTAACGAAGATGATACGAAGTGAAGGCGCCATGATGATGGTCGCTTCTACTGAGATAAGTGACAAAGAAGAACTGAAAAAAGTTTTAGATAATTCTCCTCGTATTGAAGACGTAAATTATATTGAACAAGTAAGTACGAAAGTAGTATATAAACATACATCAAGTACTTATAATGATAAGAGTGGTTTTGAATATGAAGAAGCTCCAGAAGTAAAGGCTAAAATAGCAGTCATTGACTTTGGTGTGAAACGTAATATTTTAAATGAACTTGTTAGTGCGGGAATGAGTGTTGAAGTGATACCAAATAATTTTCAAGCGGAAGATTTGATAGAGCAGTATAAGCAAAAGTCTATTGATGGTGTTTTTCTATCAAATGGTCCTGGCGATCCACTTGTACTTAAGAAAGAGCAAGAGCAAATTAAAAAACTTATTGCTGCTAAAATTCCTATATTTGGTATTTGCTTAGGGCATCAACTCCTTTCTATCTCTCATGGATACGATACTTTCAAACTGAAGTTTGGGCATCATGGTGGAAACCATCCTGTAAAAAATATGAAGACAGGTTTAGTAGAGATAACAGCTCAAAATCATAATTATAATGTTCCTGACAATATAATTGAGATAGCTGATGTGACGCATACAAATCTTTTTGATAATACGATTGAAGGTTTGAAATATAAGAACGAACCAATTTTTTCAGTACAGCATCATCCAGAAGCTAGTCCTGGACCAAAAGAAAGTGCTTATATTTTTAAACAGTTTATAGATCTTATGCAAGAAAATAGAGCTTAGTCTAGATATCTAAATTGCAAGAGTTAATTTACAAATTAGATAAACGCCGTCGCCTGATGGTGTTAGTCGTAGCACTTTTGGCACTAGTGGCTACTATAATAAGTTTCAATTATGAAATAAAATCCCCAACGTATTTTGATGGCCTATATAATATGTACTTTGTTTATGGACTTATAGTCTATAAGTTGATTGAACTTCCGATAATATATTATATATTGCTTCATCGCCATATTCCTAGTATAAAAACTAATATAGATAATTTAGAATGGATTAAGAAACTTGAAAAACGAGTAAAATTATTATATTTTCTTATACCTCAAGGAAATACTATTTTTGGATTAATAGCTTTCAAATTAAGTGGTCAGCTCATCTATTTTTATGTTTTTTCCATTATTGCGATAGTGACGCTTATCCTCGTTAGACCAAATAAATTAAATATCCCAGATCATAATCTTTTATAATTAAAAACATAACTAAAATTTATATAACTTAAAGTTTTCTTAAAGCAAGAATGATGTATAATTCACGTTATTTTCTATCAGGAGGCTATTTTGAGAAAATTTTTATTGGTATTATCTTTACTTTTTACTTTTTCTAATGCTGAAACATTAGGTATTCAAGAGAAACTAGGAAACATGGTGCCGCTTGATTTAACATTTTTAAATGAAGAATCAAAAAGTGTCACATTAAAGGAGTTAATGGATGGGAAACCAACTATTCTTACTTTAAATTATTTCAGATGCGCGGGTATTTGTACTCCGCAACTAAATGATTTAGCAAAAATGCTAAGTCGTCTTAACCTAGCGGAAAATACAGATTATAAAGTTTTAACTGTAAGTTTTGCAGAAGATGAGACACCAGACTTAGCAAAGGCTAAACGCGAGAACCAACTTGCATCAATGTCACGAGCTTATGTAGCTGACGCATGGCATTTTGTAATTGGGGAAAACAACAGTTCTGGAGTATTAGCTGAGAAAGTTGGATTTGTGTTTGAAAAGACTGTATCTGAAACAGGAAAAGTAGACTATATTCATGCTGCGGCATTAATTATCTTGTCACCAGAAGGAAAAATCACTCGTTACCTTAACGGTATTGAGCAACTTCCTTTTGATGCTAAAATGGCTTTAGTTGAAGCTTCAGACGGGAAAGTTGGACCTACAATAGCAAAAACACTACTTTACTGTTTCGCATATGACCCTAAAGGAAAGACTTATATCTTTGTTTGGGAAAAAATAGCAGCGATAGTAATGTTGACATTAGTATTTGGCTTTTTTATCTATCTAGTTAAGTCTGGAAGAAAAGAAGAAGACCATCAAAAAAAAGGAGAAGAGAATGAGTAAAAGTTATTTCGACGAAACACACTGTGCCATTGGCCACCCAAAAACCAAAGTTATGCAGTGGTTATTAACTGTAGACCATAAACGTATTGGTATTATGTACGCAGCGGTTATGTTTACATTCTTTTTTGTTGCAATTGCTACGGCAATGGCGATGAGAATAGAATTATTTGCACCAGGTTCACAAATTATGGACGGGGATACATTTAACCAAGCATTTACACTTCACGGTGTAATTATGGTTTTCTTATTTATCATTCCAGGTATTCCAGCAGTTTTTGGAAATATTATTATGCCACTAATGATTGGGGCGAAAGACGTATCTTTCCCAAGACTTAACTGGTTTACTTTCTGGTTATACATAATGGGGTGTATCATTGCACTTTCTTCACTGTGGACTGGAAATGGATTTGCTGATACTGGTTGGACATTTTATGCTCCATATAGTTTAAATACAGATACAAATGTAATTACTACACTTGTTGCCGCGTTTGTACTTGGTATGGCGTCTATTCTTACAGGTCTTAACTTTCTTGTAACAATTCACCGTTTACGCGCTCCAGGTATGGACTTCTTTAAGATGCCATTATTTGTATGGGGAATTTACGCAACAGCATGGATTCAACTTCTTGCAACACCAGTTGTAGGTATTACACTTATTCTTGCTATATTAGAGAAATACTTCGGTATTGGTATATTTGATCCTGCTAAAGGTGGAGATCCAGTACTTTTTGAGCACCTATTTTGGATTTACTCTCACCCAGCGGTTTATTTAATGATTTTACCAGCATTTGGTATTATGTCTGAAATTATTCCAACATTCTCAAGAAGAGAAATTTTTGGCTACCGTACAATCGCACTTTCATCTGCATCTATCGCGGGTATTGGTTACTTAGTATGGGGTCACCACCTTTTTACTTCTGGTATGTCTGATATTGCTAAAACAATTTTCTCATTCCTTACATTCTTTGTTGCGATTCCAACAGGTATTAAGTTCTATGACTGGATTGCTACAATGTACAAAGGAAAGGTTATTCTTTCTTCTTCTATGTTATGGGCACTTGGTACTATCGTGACTTTTGCTATCGGTGGTCTTACGGGTGTAACTATCGCTATGGTTGGTGCTGATATTCACCTTCAAGATACTTACTATTCTGTTGCACACTTTCACTATGCTATTCTTGGTGGAGTTGTTTTCTTATTCTTTGCTGGTATGCACTATTGGTATCCAGTAGTTACAGGTAGACTATTAAAAGAAAGCACTGCTAAAGTTGCATTCTGGTTAAACTTTATAGGTATTAATTTACTTTGGTTCCCAATGTTTATCGCTGGTTACTACGGTATGCCTAGACGTTATTTTGATTACCTTCCTGAATTTGAGATTTATCACCAAATTTCTGGTGTTGGTGCAGCTGTAATTTTAGCTGGACTTGTTCTTATGTTTTACAACTTCTTAAGTTGTTGGAAAAATGGCGAGCTTTCAGGAACTAACCCTTGGAATGCTACAACACTAGAGTGGCACTTACCGAGTTCACCACCACCATTAGAGAACCATACAAAAGTTCCTTATGTTGATTTTAATCCATACGAGTATCACCATGGTGAGCCAGTGGTTAAATTTGATTATGAAACTATGAAAAGGATTGATTAATGTCTGATCACGCATACGTACCAGAAATCGCGACTACTCGCGATGGAGTAGAACATGAAGTTCAAGGCTGGCAAGGTGACTTTTACGGTGGTAAATTAGGATTTTGGTTATTTATGTTAACTGAAGTTCTTATGTTTGGAGCTATGTTTATGGTTCTTACATATTACTTTACACTACATAGTCAAGACTTTCTTGATGCGTCAGCGTCTTTAAATAGAGTTCTTGGTGGTTTTAACACAGTTGTACTATTAGTATCAGCGCTTACAATGGGTCTTGGTTTACTTAAGATGCGTAGTGGTGATATCAAAGGCGCTAAGCTTATGATATGGGCTACTATTATTCTCGCTTTTGTATTCTTAGGAGTAAAAGCGATAGAGTGGACAGCTGAGTATCAGCATGGTGTTTTCTTAGGTCTTGACGCGCTTCAGTCTGGTAATGAGCACTCTAAGCCATTCGGTCAAATACTATTCTTTGGAATGTATTTTACAATGACTGGTTTACACGGTTTTCACATTATTATAGGTATTGGTCTTATGGTTTGGTTACTTAAGCGTATTAACGCAAACAAAGTAACTCCAGAACATCACATACTTCATTGGAATATTGCGCTTTACTGGGATTTAGTTCACTTAATCTGGGTATTTGTTTTTCCTTATTTTTATATGATAGGCGCGGATGTTGGTGGATATCATATTCCAGACTTTGGATCAATTTTTACAGGAGGACATACTAATGGGCACTAGTACAAATGTAGATTATAAAGCGGAAAAGGGTGGTTACTATAAAGTTCTTATAGGACTTTTAGTTTTAACTACTATTACGTTTATTCAACCAAGTATGTTTTTAACTGAAGATATATTTGCTGTTCAAATGTTTATTGGTCTAGTAAAAGCTATTATTATTCTATTCTATTATATGCACCTAAAAGGTGAAAAATTAATTGGATGGACAGTATCTTTTGCTGTTTTTATTGTTGTATTTTTCTTTACAATTGTTATTTACGATGTACAGAACTTCCAATTTAAAGATGAAAGTCATATCTCATCAAAAATTACGAGTGGTGGTAGTCATAAAGCTGCACACTCAGAGCACTAAGGAGGCGCTATGTTAGAAGGTTTTAACACAAGTGGTACTATCATTGCAGAGCATATTAATGAAGCTCTAGTAATAAATCTTTGGATTTCAGTAGCATTATTCGCTTCTGTTGTTTTACCAATGCTTTATTTAGCATGGAAATACCGTGAAAGTAATGTAAAGAATGAAGATATTGAAAATGTCACACATAATACAGCTTTAGAAATTGTATGGACGGTTGTTCCTACAATTACGCTATTTGTATGTTTCTGGTATGGATATACATCAATGGTTACAGCGAGAACTATGCCAGCAGTTGATGAAAGTATTTCTATTAATGTAGAAGGTAGTAAATGGAAATGGAGATATGAATATTCTCCAAATGACAATGGATTCGTTCACAAACTTGGTGGAGCATACACTAAGGCTATACGAGATGAGAATGGAAAAATTGTTGAAAAAGGTACAATGGGTATATCGGCACTCTATGTACCAGTTAATACGAATATCATCTTAAATATGACGGCACCAATCGATGATGTTATACATGCGTTCTATGTCCCAGCTTTCCGTATGAAAGAGGATGTGGTTCCAGGTCGTGTGACAAAACAGTGGTTTAACGCTGAAAAAGTAGGCGAATATGATGTTGAGTGTGCTGAGTACTGTGGTACGGATCACTCATATATGTACTCTAGAATTGTCGTACTTCCAGAAGCGGAATATTATGCTTGGTTCAATAGTAGTGATCATACACCAAAAGGTAACTATGGTAAATCTGGTGACGCAGTATTACAACAACACGGATGTAAAAGTTGTCATGCAATTGAAACAGATAAGCAACTTGTTGGACCTACTCTTAACACTAGAAGATTGACTAAAGAGCAAGTATTGGATGTTATCAATAATGGTCAAGATAAACTTGGTTATGCTATGGGTGCAATGCCAGCGGATATGGCTACAGGTGCAGATGCCCAAGAGATTGCAGCTTATGTGGCTGGTGGTATGAAAGGTGATCAGCCTGCTTCATTTGCAGCATGTTCTTCATGTCATGGTGAAGATGGTAAGGGTCAGTATGGTACATCTCCTAGTCTTGTAAGCTACGATGTAGATCTTTTACGTAATGTGTTGAAGCATGGTAAAAAAGGTATGATGGGCACAATGCCAGCATTCCCTTATGTTTCAGACGAAGAGATTTCTGCTATTGCAGAACATTTACAAAACATAAAATGATAAAACACTTTTTTGTTCTTACCAAGTTTCATCTCTCTTTTGCAGTGAGCCTGTCGGCTCTCTTTGCTTATGTAATGGCAAAAGGTGAATTTGGAATAGACATGTTAATAGCAACTCTTGCTGTACTTCTTGTTGCTTTAGGCGTTTCAGCGCTTAATCAAGTGCAAGAGTACAAGTCAGACGCTCTAATGGATAGAACAAAACACAGACCAGTAGCTTCGGGTATCTGGTCTCCAACGACAGGTATCATTATCGCAGTTACGCTTGTGGTCGCTTCATTAGCGCTTATATATGACTTGCTTGGACTGGTTGGATTTAATCTATTCTTATTTGCCTTTGTTTGGTATAACTTAGTGTATACTCCTCTAAAGAAACAGAGTTCTTTAGCTGTTGTTCCTGGCGCTATACTTGGCGTTATCCCTCCTGCAATTGGTTGGATTACGGCTAGACTGCCTGAAGACGGAATAGCAACTTATCAATCTTTGTTAGAGCCAGAATTTTATGCATTAGGCTTATTCTACTTTATCTGGCAGATACCTCATTTCTGGTTACTTGTCATGCTTTTTTATGTTGACTATAAAGATGGTGGTTACCCAACCGCTATGCGTTTATTTGGCAAAATTAGCTTACAGCGCGTAACTTTTATTTGGCTCGTTATGACTATTCAAACTGGAATATTTATGGTGAGTATATTTAAAACCGATAATTACATCATTTTAGGCTTACTAGTCGCAACGGGAATATTTGCTTTTATAAGCAGCTTAGTTCTGTTGAGTAAAGACTTTAATCCTAAAGATGCTAGAAAAGTATTTATGAGAATCAATCTTTCATTTTTAGCAACCGTTATACTTGTTAGCATTGGTGAATATATACAATTCAACTTTTAAACCATTAAGAGTATAGTTTTATACTCTTAATGATACTTCCTCTCTTATAAATCATCAAGGAAAACAATGACTCAATATTCACTTCAAACAATCTTATCTACTTTTTCAAACACTAATGGCGATAAACGAGTTATATTTAACATGAAACCCTTAGGTGGCATGAGTAGTAACAGTATTATTTTTTTATTTATTTCATTACCTTTCATTGAATACGCACTTATCTTTAATGACTATAGTGTTGAAAAATTGGGCTTCGCCGGATCTGTAGTCGCTTACATAGTTTTTCTATCAATTGTTATGGTTACTATATTTGCTACAACATATAAAATAAAGAAAAAAGTAATAACAAAAATTACACCATCTTGGAAGCATTATTTTGGTGATATAAGTCTTAAATTAGTCCTATCATCAGGGATTACTCCCTATAGTGATTTTTTTAAATATTATAAAGAGGTATCAAAAAGAGAGATGAGTGAAGAGGCTCTTTATGAATATCTTCAAGAATCATTTACAAAGATGCAAAGTGATAATGCAGACCTAATTGAATCAATGAGAAAAGATAATAAGCTTTATTAGATTATTATAATCTAAGCTTTTAAGGATTATTAAATCATTTAATGGATAAAATCATATAGGTAAATTTTTTATTTAAGCTATGAATAAGTTTAATATAAAATTTAGATTTTCTAAAATAGAGGAGACTATATGAATGATCGTCCGTTAGAGTATGACTATTCAGTTGCAAAACTGTTTATGATGAATGCTATTTTCGTCGGTATAATAGGAATGTTTGTTGGAGTTATATTAGCTTGGCAAATGGCATATCCAGAACTAAACACTTTTCTTGGAGAAGGGTTAGCTGAGTATACGAACTTTAGTCGTTTAAGAGTTTTACATACAGACAGTGTTATATATGGCTTTGTGCTAAGCGCTGTTTGGTCAACTTGGTATTTTATTGGTCAGCGTGTACTAAAAGTATCAATGGCTGAGTCAAAAACACTTATGATTATAGGTTACTTACACTTTTGGATCTACTTTGCAGCATCTGCTGTAATTGTAGTGTCATTACTTTTAGGTATCACTACTTCTAAAGAGTATGCTGAGTTTGAGTGGCCCCTAGATTTAGGTATCACTGTGATTTGGTTATTATGGGGAGCGGGTATTGCAGGTCTTGTTGGTATGAGACGTGAGAAAACTCTTTATGTATCTATTTGGTACTATGTAGCGACTTTCCTTGCTGTTGCGATGCTTCACTTACTTAACAACTTAGAAGTTCCTACATATTTTATGTCTGGTGGAATTGGTGCTTGGTACCATTCTGTTTCTATGTATTCTGGTACTAATGACGCACTTGTTCAGTGGTGGTTTGGACATAATGCGGTTGCGTTTGTTCTCACTACACCAATCATTGCTATGATTTATTACTTTTTACCAAAAGAGTCAGGTCAAGCTATCTACTCATATAAACTATCAATACTTTCATTTTGGGGATTAATGTTTGTTTATTTATGGGCTGGTGGACACCATCTACTCTATTCTACTGTTCCTGATTGGGTTCAGACTATGGGTTCTATATTTTCCGTAGTACTAATACTTCCATCATGGGGTTCAGCTATTAATATGCTTCTCACGATGAAAGGCGAGTGGCAACAAGTTGCGGCGTCTCCTCTTATTAAGTTTATGGTTATGGGTTCAACTTTTTATATGTTCTCAACATTAGAAGGTCCTATACAGGCTATTAAATCTGTTAATGCGATTGCGCACTTTACTGACTGGATTATTGGCCACGTACATGATGGTGCTCTTGGTTGGGTTGGATTTATGGTTATAGCAGCTATATATCACATGGCACCGCGTTTCTTTAAACGTGAGATATACTCAAAGTCTCTTATGGCTACTCAGTTTTGGATTCAAACATTAGGTATTGTACTTTACTTTACTTCTATGTGGATTGCGGGGATTACACAGGGTATGATGTGGCGTGCTCACGATGAGTATGGTAACTTAGCTTACTCATTCATCGATACGGTAACTGTTTTACATCCTTACTTTACTATACGCGCCGTTGGTGGTACTCTGTATTTAGTTGGTTTCATTATGTTTGCGTATAACATTTACAAAACTACATCTGCTCGTGAAGTTGACGAATCTGAGCTACAAAATGCATCGCCTATGGGCGCTTAATTAAAGGATTATAATATGTTTCATTGGTTAGAAAAAAATCCATTTGCTTTTGCTCTGAGTGTATTTGTAACTATAGCTTTTGCTGGTTTGGTAGAGATTATTCCAAACTTCGCAGAAGCTTCACGTCCACTAGTTGGTACGACTCCATACTCTACATTAGAGTTGGCTGGTCGTCATGTTTATATTAAAAATAGTTGTAATGCCTGTCATTCACAGTTAATACGTCCGTTTAAGTCAGAGACTGATCGTTATGGACACTATTCCTTAAGTGGTGAGTATGCTTTTGATAGACCATTTCTTTGGGGATCAAAGCGTACTGGTCCAGACTTGATGCGTGTAGGTAATTACCGTACAACTGACTGGCATGAGCATCATATGAAAGACCCTGCTGGGGTAGTTCCTGGTTCTATTATGCCTGCTTATACATGGATGTATAAAAACGAGACAGATATTGATACTGCATACGCAGAACAGTTAACAGTTGCTTCATTTTTTGAAACGCCATATACTTTTACAAAAGATATCGGAACAAAGAATGCAAGAATGATTCCTATGAAAGATGGCTCTACGAGTTATGTTGAGATGGGAAATACACTTGAAGACGCAAAAAGATTAGCTTTAGATGAAGCAAAACTAATCGTTGCTGATATGAAAGATGAAGATGTTAAAGATGCTGTTGCTAAGGGTAAGATTCCTGAAATCGTAGCAATAATTGCATATATGAACAGTCTAAAGTAAGTGGAAGAAACAATGGGTATTGCAGAACTACAAGCTTATGGTTATTTAGCAATTGTTGTTTTTATGACAGTTGCTCTTTATTCTTATATATATCATTTGTATAAAAATAGAAAAGATTCAGATGGTCATGACTATGAAGAATATGCGGACTTAGCACTTCATGATGATATTGCGGATACTCCGGTAAATGCTGTTAAAGATGATAAAGTACCTAATGGGTATGACAAGAAATAGGAGAGATATATGAATAAGATTTATCTTTGGGGAATTATAATAACTGTACTAATGTTAGGCCTTACTTATGGTTCAATAGTAGGTTCTAAAGGTGGCTTAAATGGCGATATAGTGAATATGCTAACAGTTGCGGCTGCGGCTGCGCTAGTTATAATTACAGTATTCGTAGTTATAAAGTATGTTCGTCAAATGCAAGTTGATACTGCTGATGGAGAGTTGGCAGATGAGACTTGGGATGATATTGGGGAGTATAAAAATCCAATTCCAAAAGGCTGGGCAATTCTGTTCTTAGCTACTATGGTTTGGGCTGCATGGTACTTTACAATTGGTTATCCAATCAACAGTTATTCACAAATAGGTGAGTATAACGAAGACACTAAAGCTCTTAATGAAAAATTTACTAAAGATTTTCAAAAGAAAATGGCAGAATTTACTGAAGAAGAAAAAACAGAGTACATGGTAAACATGGGTGAATCTGTTTTCTTATCTGAGTGTAAAGTTTGTCATGGCCTTGCAGCTGATGGTATCGAAGGTAAGGCTGCGAACTTAAATGTTTGGGGAAGTGCTGAAGCAATCGTTGCTACTATTAATGAAGGGTCCAAAGGTCTTAATTACCCAATGGGCGATATGCCAGCTGGTATGGCAAGTGGTCAAGACGCAATTGACATCGCAACATATATGACTAATGGAATGAGTGGAGATACAGGTTCAGAAGCCTTTGCTAACGCTTGTGCCGCATGTCATGGAGCTGATGGAAAAGGTATGGATGGTATGAGTCCAAACTTAGTATCTTATGGTACTGCTGCGTTTACTGTTGATGTCTTAAACCGTGGTAAAAAAGGTTTTATCGGTGCAATGCCAGCATTTGATCGATTAAACACAACACAAAAAGAAGCTGTTGGTGCATATATCACTAGCTTAGCAAAGTAGGGAGGATAGATATGAATGATCGTATAAATGAGAAAAGAGGTCTATTTGTTCTTGATGGTATCGTAGGTTTTCTGATCGCAACGGTAGTTCTTGTAGTTGTTGTTTTAACTCTTGCATACTTCTCTATGTCAATTCAGAATGAGAATGCAACTAAATTCTACGATATAGTAGATGAAGAATCAATTGAGATGTTTAATTCTAATAGTAGAAATAAACATATTGTTGATGTTAAAGTAGAGGAGTAAAAAATGGGAAAATTAATAGCACTTGGTCTAGTACTACTAGCAGCATATACAATTTATGTTGTTGTAACTCCTAATCACCTTTTTATAGGTTAGGAAGTTTAATTGAATTATTCGAGAGGGCTTGCGGCCCTCATTCTCATACTGGTTTTTCAAACACAATTAACCGCAGAGTATTTATATAAAGATGAAGTAGTTTCAAATGAGAAGTTTCGCGACTCAGTTGAAAAGATAGGGAGTGAACTCTTTAGTAAAACAGGGATATCTTTACGCCTTTTAATGTTGAGAGATTTACCCCAAGACACAAAAATACTAGAGTACGAAAAGAAACTTGTTGAAGAGTTTAGTGAACCAACAGTTCTTTTGACATTCGCAGAGATGGATTCTAAAGTAGACATACTTTCAAATGATGAGTCTTTATATAAATATTTTGATAAAAAACAGGTTCTAAGCCCAAACGCTTCTTTGGTGCAAGCATACCTAATGGCTATGATTTATGCTCGCTCTTGGGATAACTTCAGTGAGATAACAAGTAGTTATGGCGGAACGATTTTACCACTTTTAGGACAGAAGTCCAAAAAAGGCGAGATTGTAGACAAGTATTCAGCTGCTATGTTTAACGGCTACCTTGATATCGCAGAGCAGATTGCCATGAGTCATGGACATGAACTTAAAGCGGGAACTGGTCAGGCCGGAAAGTATGTTTTTATGGCAGTGAAAATTCTTTTTTATGGGGTTTTATTGTATGCTACAATTATGTATATAAAAAGAAAACTTTATCTTAGAAGAAGGCGGAGCGAATGAATCTCTTTAGCAGTGGAAGAATCTGGCCATACTTTATAGGTGGCTCAATAATTTTGGTTTTTAGTTTTTGTGTAGCGACTATTGTTGTTACTCAGAAGGCAAATATTCAAGAGAGTGACGCTTATATGAGTAAGTATCAAGACGCTGACAAAAATGCAAACGAGATAATTCGTGCAACAATTAGCTTTGATAAAAAGTATAAAATAGAATACATAGATGGTTTAGCACTCACAAATAGCGTATCATACAAGGTAACAGATAGTAATGCAAAGACTATTGACAATGCTAAAGTGATTATTTCAACAAGTAGACCTGAGACAAAAGAGTTTGATCAAAAACTAGACAACCCACAAATTAAAGATGGTATTTATTCGTTTTCAGATGTAAAGTTTCCTAAAGAGGGAGTATGGAACATCATCGCTAAAGTAGAAATTGGTGATGATTACAAGTACTATCACATTAAAGCTGACACTAGAAACGCAATCTCTTACGAATACTAAGTCATGGATGAAACTACTCTAGTCCTTTCCTCTGCTCGTGCGATTAGGCATGAGCAATTAAAACTCCAAGAAGAATCACTCTTTTTACCAAACTACGTAACAATGGGTGAGTTCATCGGTAAGCTTTGCATAGTTCCAAACTACATCACCATAGACGATGACTCTCGTGTTTTACTTCTTTTAGAAGCTTCTGATTTTAAAGAGTTTGAGGCTCTTCAAATTCAGAGAAACTTTTTCACTTTTACTAAAAACTCCACATATATATTTAAATTTTTTGCTGAGTTGAGCGCTGAGAAATACGATATAAAAAACCTCTCTAGTGCAGACTTATATGCTGAGTATGAGGAGCATATAGCTATACTTCAAGAGCTTTACACTCGTTATGAAAAACTTTGCAATGAAAGAAAGTATTTAGACAAGATATTTCTTCCAAAATTGTACGAGTTTAATGCTTCGTATGCTTCAAGTCACACAATAATAAAACTAAAAATAGACGGGCATTTGACAAACTTTGAGTTTGAACTTTTAGACAAGTGTTGCCAATACACTCAAGTCCAACTTGTTTTTAATACAAGTAGATTTAACACAAAAATGCAGAGTAGATTTGGCGAGTTTGGCATAGAACTAGAAGTTGGCTATGAGTACCATTTATCTTTAAACGACAAAACTATTTTAGAAAAAAACACAATTGTGAAAAACTCCAACATCAGTTGTGAGAGTTTTAGCGAGTCTCTTTTGCAAGTGGCGTTTGTTAAAAATAAAATCTATGAATTTATACAAAAAGGCTACGAGGCGGAAAATCTTGCAGTCGTAGTTCCAAATGAGGGAATGGCAGAGGTTTTAAAAAGCTTCGATAAGAAGTTTAACCTAAACCTCGCGATGGGTGACCCTTTTAGCGCAACGGCTTTGTACACTAAGCTAAACGCGACGATCAAAGCCATAGAACAAGACTCAAAAGAAAATGAAGCGAGAGTAGAGAGAGTGGGAAAAGAGTTGTATACACTTCTTTTTGGCATCTACTATAAAAGCGCAAACGAAGTTGATTTTGTGGGGTTTATGCAAGAGGTTAAAGAGTTCTTTGCTTCAAAAAAAGAGATAAAGATATACGAAGAAGAACTCCATAGTTTCTCTCGTGTCCTTCCATTTATGAAAGAGATGAGCATAAAGTCGCTGCTCAATCTTTTTATGCAAAGACTCTCACAAAGAACTCTTGATGACGTTCGTGGTGGAAAAGTGACTGTTTTAGGAGTTCTTGAGACTCGTTCTGTAGAGTTTGATGGAGTGATCATTGTTGACTTTGATGATAAAAATGTACCTAAACGCAGCGATAAAGATATGTTCTTAAATTCTTCACTGAGAGAGAGCGCATCGCTTCCAACGATGAAAGATAGGGAAAACCTCCAAAAGCATTACTACGAGATGCTAATAAACTCTTCTAAAGAGGTTGCTATATCTTATGTAGCTTCTGAGGAAAGCAGTTCCTCGCGTTTCCTCAAAGAGTTGGGTATAAAAGAGAAAAAGAGATACGAGGAGTTAGAGTTCGCAAACATACTTTTTGAGGCTAAGCCTCATACTAAAGTAGTGTTTGAAGATAAGACGATAGAGTACAGTTTTAAAGACGTAGAACTCTCAAGTACAAGACTTAAAACATACCTGACATGTAAACGCAAGTACTATCATAAGTATATAGAACGACTTAACGATCATACTATCCCTAAAGACATGCCACAAGAGTATGAAATTGGCAATAGCGTTCACTTAGCGCTTAAAGAACTCTATAGCAAAAAAGATTCTTATGAAGATAGAGATGCACTCCAAAGAGATTTAGAAAAAGAGTTAGACAAGGTATGCGGGAAGAGTGAGCTTGACTTTTACCTCATAGCCTTGCAAAAAAAGAGACTCTCACAATTTTATGAGATGGAAATACAAAGATTTACCGATGGGTATAAAGTCCTTTATACGGAAGAGCATTTTAGTATAGATTACGAGGGAATGAATCTCGTTGGAAACATAGACAGAATAGATAAACAGGGAGACACACTTGAAGTACTTGACTATAAAACAGGC
>CAWUTM010000039.1:0-6654 GCA_963925755.1 uncultured Sulfurimonas sp.
TTACCTTTATTAACTTGGGACTTATTGATGGTTTTATCCTAATATGGCTTCGCGCTTGGATATTTGCTTTTGCCATCGCGTTTCCAACGATTTTAATTGTTTTTCCTTTTGCTAGAAAACTTGCAGTGAAAATAGCATCCAAAGATTTAATATGACATATAAAATAGCAAAAGTAGAAGACATTCCAAGTGTTTTAGAGTTACACGCTAAATACCAAGTAAGTACTATAAAAGAAGAAGATAAAAAAGATGGTTTTGTGACGACTGCATTTAGCACACAAGAACTAGAAGAGTTGATAACTACCGAGCAAGGTCTTTTCATCGGTGTCCAAAATGAGAAGGTTATGGCTTATGTGATGGCGGCTTCATGGCAGTTTTGGTCAAGATGGCCAATGTTCGCACACATGATAAAAGATTTGCATAACCTTGCTTACTTAGGTCAAACGCTAAGTGTGGAGAACTCTTATCAGTATGGACCTATCTGCATAGATAAAAGTGTTCGTGGGACTGATATTTTAGCTGATATATTTGATTTTGCAAGAGAAAAGATGTCTAAACGCTACCCAATTCTTGTAACCTTTGTAAATAAAATAAATCCTCGCTCGTACGAAGCCCATAAACGAAAACTAGGACTTGAAGTGATACAAGAGTTTGAGTTTAATGGTAACAATTATTATGAGATGGTTTATGACACTTCTAGCTGTTGCAAAAGGTTTGATGTCTTTTCTTGGAAGTTTAAACTTTAGTTGTAGTCCAACGGAGACAAGAGATGCCAAAAGTACTATAAACATAGGGAAGGTAAGGATTTTAATCGCTATGGCTTTGACGTCAACATTCTCTTTATCGAAAATATTTGTTGAACAAGTTTCAGGAGGAGTGATTGTTCCATGTTCGTTTACATATTCTATTCCCCAGTTAAACATACTCTCTAGTCCTTGTATTGAAATTATATCATAAAGTACTATTAGTTCCCTTACTTACATAAATCACAGTAAGGGATATTTAAGTACATAGATATTATAATTTTCACAATATAAAAGGAGAAGTCTTGAAAAACATACTCATTATAAATGGACATCAAAGATACGATGGTATCTCGGAAGGAAATTTAACAAAACAGTATATAAACGCGGCAAGTGATTTTTGTGAGAAAAATGGTTTTGCTCTGAAGCATAGTGTAGTTGAGAGTGACTACAACATAGCAGAGGAAGTTGAGAAGTTTGTTTGGGCGGATTACATTCTGTTTCAGTACCCTGTCTACTGGATGAGCGTACCTTGGATGACTAAAAAATACATAGACGATATTTTTTCGGTTGGCGGCACAGGTGTTCTTTATGCCAATGATGGAAGAAACCGTGATGACACTTCTAAAAAGTATGGAAGTGGTGGTCTTATGCAGGGTACGAAGTACATGTTAAGTCTTACATACAACTGTCCTGCCACTGAGTTTTCAAATAAAGATGGCTTTTTTGATGGCCTCTCTTTGGATGAAACACAAGTCGCAGTGCACAAGACATTTGAATTTTGTGGGGCAGAGGCATTAGAGACTTACTCTGTACATGACATTTTTAAAGGTGACTTAGACATGAGTGGTGAACTGAGTAAGTTTACAAAACTATTAGAAAAAAACTTTTGAAGAGATACTAGAAATAAGATTAGATTTTGATGAAGTTGTTGAGTTTATAAACTAAAATATTTTTTAATGAATAGATTAATAATACTTAGATAAAATCAAAGAAAAAAAATAGGTAATTATTATGAATAAACCAACTAAAACAGAAGCTATAAAAGGCGCATTTTTCGGGGCTATTGTCGGAGACGCACTATGTCTAGGTTCTCACTACGAGTACGACGCTAAAAAGATATACGAAGCATATGGTCAAAAGCCAATAGAGAAATTTATGTCACCCGGAGAGATGATGGGTGGAGAGACTAACGGCATAGGTTGGGGACAAAGAAACTATCATCCAGGTAAGAGCGCTGGTGGTACGACTGACTATGGTGATTACAATATAGTTGTACTAGAACACCTGGCCGCTATTAGTGATGAAGTGAGAGAATTTAAAGTCGCAAGTATTATTCCTCATTGGATGGACAGACTAGAAAATAGTTGGGGTTCATGGATATGTACAATGACAAAAGAGACGTACTCACAAGTCAAACAAGGTGTTCCAGTTGAGAGACTAGGTGGAATATCAAATGCGATGGCTATTCGTCATGTCGCAGCTCATGCTTACTATGATGATGAGAATACTCTAGTAGATGTAGCAAGAAAGTCTATGTTTACACACAGAGACGTACACGCTCTTGGTGGTGGTGAGTTCTTTGCTCGTGTTACACATAGAGTTATAAATGGAGAAAAACCATCTGACGCTATAGAAATGGTAGCTGTACAAATGGGTGGCTTCTTTGCAGACAAAGTAGCTCAGGCTATTACTAAGTTTAAAGAAGAGGGTGATGAGAACTCCGCACTCCATAAAGAACAATTTAGTGATGACTTGGCTATAACAAGTATGGCTAGACTATGGGACATTGGTAGAAGTGAACCTATTAAGGTTGGTAAAGCTAGTCCAACAGAGGGAACGCTTCCTGGAGCTGTTTACTTTATACTAAAATACGCAGAGAAAGAAGATGGACTAAAGAAAGCACTTCAAGCTAATACTATGGTAGGTGGAGACAATGCTTCTCGCTCTATTGCCATAGGTATGGTACTTGGCGCATATATGGGTGTAAACGCGATACCTCAAGAATGGAGAGAGACACTTACTCAGTGGGATTACTGTGAAGAGATGTTAAACAAACTACCACTACTAAAAGGAAACTAATGAACGATTTTACTTACTACAACCCTACAAAGATAGAATTTGGAAAAGGCAAAGAAAATAACATAGGTCAATACATAAAAGAGTCAGGTGTAAAAAGTGTACTCCTTCTTACTGGAAGCTCAAGAATTAAAGACAATGGTGTTTTTAAACGTGTAACGGACTCACTTGATTCTGCAGGTATTACTTATAAAGAGGTAGAGGGAGTAGTGAGTAATCCTTTACTTTCAAAAGTGAATGAGGCTATTAAAGTAGCTAAAGACAACAAGCTTGAAGCTGTACTTGGTCTTGGTGGAGGAAGCGTGGCTGATTCTGCAAAAGCTATAGCGGCTGGTGCTGTGTATGATGGCGATGTTTGGGACTTCTTTATTCAAAAAGCAGTGGTTACTAAAGCACTTAAAGTTTTTACTATTATGACACTAGCGGCAACTGCAAGTGAAATGAATGGTAACTCTGTTGTTATGAATGATGAAACGCAGCAGAAGTACTCTATAGCTTCTGTACTTCTAAACCCTGTAGTATCAGTTGTAAACGCAGAGCTACAGGCTAGTGTTACACCTGAGTACTTAGCTTACTCTGCCGTGGACATTATTTCTCATACGATTGAAGTATATTTTACGGCTTCTGTGCATCCAAACTTTAACTCAAGAATAGTAGAGAGTATTATCAAAACTGTTATGGAAACGACAGAGATACTCATTGCTAATCCTGATGACTATGATGCGAGAGCGGAATTTGCATGGGTTTCAGCTCAAGCACTCAATGGTCTTACTCCAGCTGGAACATTAGGGGGCACTTTTCCAAACCATTGTATAGAACATTCTCTTTCTGCCCTTTATAACGTAGCTCATGGAGCAGGGCTTTCTGTTGTAATTCCCGCTTGGATGAAATGGCATAAAAATCAAAACATAAAACAGTATGAAAGATTTGCAAAAGAAGTATTTGGCAAGAATAGTGCAGACGAGGGAATAGTAGCTCTTGAAGCATGGTTTGACAAAATAGGCTCACCAGTTACCTTAGAAAAAGCTGGCATTCCTCGTGATGGAATCAAAGGTTTAGCACAGAATGCTCATGAACTTTCTAACTTGTGGGGTTTAGGTTCTATTTATACTGTTGAGGTTATAACTGAAATATTAGAAAAGGCATAGATACATAGCGGAGATTTAGGGATAACTTAGAAGTATTTAAAGAAATCATTGAAGATTTTCCTTGTCAAAGCTAATCTAATAAAAGTGTAGTATAATTTCAAAAAAATTATAAAGGCTTTATTTATGTCAGTATATGTTTTCGGACACAGAAATCCAGATAGTGATTCTATTGTAGGCGCTATCGCAATATCATACTTAAAAAATCAACTAGAAGATGAAGAATATATTCCTTCTCGTCAGGGTGATATCTCTGATGAAACAAGATTTATTTTAGATAAATTTGATGGTCAACTGCCAATCCTTAAAACTTCAGTTGCAGGAGAAAAGGTTTATCTTGTTGACTCAACGGATAAGGCGCATTTCCAAGACGATATTGATGAAGCAACTATCCTTGGGATCATCGACCACCATAAACTTGGTGACATAATGACATCAACTCCTTTAGAATGTTGGATAAGACCTATAGGATGCTCTAACACTGTTGTAAAAGAGGTTTATGACGCGCTGGGCGTAACTATTCCTAAAGATATCGCCGGCATGATGATGATGGCGATTTTAAGTGACACTGTTATTTTTAAATCTCCAACATGTACAAAAGCGGATACTAAAGCAGTTAAAGAGTTGGCAAAAATAGCAGAAATAGAAAACTATAAAGAGTTAGCTATGGAAATGTTTATAGTTAAATCCGCAACAACAGGTGCATCGGCTAGAGACTTAAATACAAAAGACTACAAACCATTTGATATGAATGGTAAAAAGATAGGTGTTAACCAGTTGGAGATGATTGACATTTCAGCTCTTGACGATAGAAAAGATGAAATCTATGCAGATATGATTGCAATGAAAGAAGATGAAGGTCTTCATACTATGTTAGTTCTTTTAACGGACATTATGAAAGAAGGTTCTCAACTTCTTTGCGTAAGTGATGACGCAAGTAAAATCGAGAAAGCATTTGGTAAAAAACTTCAAAATAACCAAATGTGGCTAGATGGCGTTTTAAGTCGTAAAAAGCAGGTTATCCCTTTCGTTCAACCTCAGTTTTAATTTTCTTTAATAGTGCAAAGCACTTACAACATCTCCAATAATAGCTCTATGATATAGATAGGGCTGTTTGATGTTTCGTATAACAAATCTCCCACCAGAAATAGTAACAACTTCTAAAGTTCCAACATCTAAAAAGTTTTTAAATATACTGTCTATAGGTTTAATATAAATAGTTCTAATCTCTTTTAACTTAATTGGAAATATCTCGCCTATCTGATGCCCTTTTAATATAATAAGTCTTTGCTCGGTTAAAATACAATGGTACGACGCTTTCTCTTTTATCTCATAGTAGTGAACATATATTGTTCGTAAAATGAGAACAATTCCTATGATGCCTATGTTATATTCATAGCCTATAAAAAGAAGAGCAAACCCAAGAAAATAGAGTTTTATCATAGGGATATAAAAAGTATTTGATATCTGAGCTCGCACAAGAATAGACTCATCCTTGTGCAGAATTTTATTAAGCTTTTTGATTGCTGATTTCCTTAAAAATTATTCAACATATAAAAAGCGTTTAATTTTTTTAGTAGGCGTCTTTACAAAAGGCTCGACTTGCTCAATAAACTTTACCATTTTACAGTAAGAGGCTACCTTAGTATTTACATCCATTCTTATCTCTTCAAGGAGCTGTGTGATTTTTTCTTTTATTTCTGTATCTGTGCGTTTATGAGCATCAAACATTTTATTGATAAGTTCATAATCAAAGTGAATCTTGGCAATGAGTCTCTCATCTCTCATCATTACTAGTGAGTCAAGGACAGACTCATGCTGGTTTATAATAGCTTCTATCTGTTCTGGGAAAATATTTTCTCCACCTTTGCCAATAATGACATTTTTACTTCTACCGCTAATAAATAAAAAACCATCTTCATCAATATAGCCCAAGTCACCAGTTAAGAACCAACCATCTTTTATAACCTCTGCAGTCTGTTTTTCATCTTTATAGTAACCTAACATTAAACTTGGTGATTGTATGACTATCTCACCCTCACCAGTTTCTGGATTTTTATCTCGTATTTCTATCTTTACATAAGGAAACGCGGTTCCTGTTGATTTGAGTTTGATGGTCTCACCCAAAACTGAACCTGCAATTAGTGGGGCAGTCTCCGTTAGACCATAACCAAGGATATACGGGAAATTCGCCTCTTTTAAAAATGACTCAACAAAAGGTGAAATTCCAGCTCCCCCAATACCAAAGAAACGCAGTCTTCCTCCAAAAGTCTCTATCAGTTTTTTTCCAGCTATTTTGTTTAGTTGTTTTCTTATAAATGGAATTTTATACAGATTTCTCATTATGAATGAACCTGTAAATTTTGGTAATATTTTATTTTTGTAAATTTTTTCAATGATAAGAGGTACGCTTACCATCATCGTTGGTTTAACAACACTAAAGGCCTTTAGTAACACACTAGGAGTTGGTACTTTATCTATGTATACAACACTTGACCCATGTAAAACAGGAACTAGAAGACCAACCGTACATTCGAGTGTATGCGCAAGGGGTAATATAGATAAAAATACATCACTAGGAAGTATTTTTATTTTTGAATGAGTAGAGAGCGCATTGGTTACTAGATTTTTATGAGAAAGCATCACACCTTTGGAGTTTCCTGTTGTTCCTGAAGTATAAAGGATAGC
>CAWUTM010000040.1:0-15782 GCA_963925755.1 uncultured Sulfurimonas sp.
TAGAAGAAGGTGAAGAAGACTTTGTAAAACATGAAGAACTTTTTTCAAAGAGTGATATAACATACGATGTGACATTCGCACATGTTAAAGATGCTTATGAAGAGGCTGGAGTAGAGTTTATAGAACTTAAAGCTCAAATGGTAGCACTGGTAGACATGGGTGTCCTAGACCTCTTAGAGATACTTAAAGAGAATGTAGAAGAAAAAATCTACAAACAAGAACTTGAAAAAGTAAAAATGCTCATCCTTCCAAACTTTTTAGGCGAAAGATTTAAAATGGCAAGGTTTAGAAAGAGCTAAAGCTATCTTTGTTTTTCAACTCCCATTTTGTATATATCTCAAAGAAAATGGGAATGATTACTAAACTAAGTATAGCTGAGCTCACGACTCCACCTAGCATAGGCGCCGCAATGCGTTGCATGACTTCACTTCCTACTCCATCTATATACATTATCGGTGCTAAACCCGCAAGTATAGAAAAAACGGTCATCAGTTTTGGTCTCACTCTTTGAACCGCTCCTTCATAAATAGCCACACTTAAATGCTCTAAATTAAATTTTTCTTTATACTTTTCTTTTGCTTCATCTACACTCTCTTGCAAGTATACTATCATTACTATGGCTGTCTCCGCCGCAACCCCAAGCAGTGCTAAGAATCCAACTATAACTGCTATGCTCATAGAAAAATTAAGCATATCTATGTAGATTAAACCACCTAAAAGTGCAAAAGGAAGCGTTAAAAATACAATGAGTGTGGGTGCCATTTTTTTAAGCGCAAAATAGATAAGTATTAAAATACTAAGAAGAACTGCGGGAATAATCCATATTATTTTTTTCATTGCTGATTCTAAATATTCAGATTGTCCAGCCCATTCTATATAATAACCTGACTCAAGTTCTATCTCATTTATAAGTGCTTGCGCGCCTTCTTTATAATCTGTCGCCGTTATGCCTTCATTTGGTGTTATATATACAAAAGTAACGGGAGACGCTCTCTCTGATTTTATGACTGATGCACTTTGTCTATATTTTATCTCTGCAAAGGTACCTAGGGGAACAAAGCCGAGTCTAGTTTTGATTTTGATGTTTTTAATGCTCTCTAGAGAACGGCGTTCATCATCCTCTAGTCGTAGTGTAATAGGATAACGTTCTAAACCCTTATACATAGTAGATACTTTCATACCACCAATAGCAAGGGATGTGTACTCAAGTAAGGTGTTTTTTGCTAAACCATAACGTTGCAGTTTTTCTTCATCAATCTCTATATCGATATAATATCCAGCACTAGCCTGATCTGCAAAAACAGACAAAGTGTCTTTATAATTACGAAGTTTGTCTTCAATTAATTTACCATACTTTTGAAGACCTTCAGGTGTTTTACCATAAAGCTTAATGCCAAGTGGAGTACGAATACCTGAAAGAAGCATATCAATACGACCTCTAATTGGATAAGTCCATGAGTTAACTAGACCAGGAACTCTAAGAGCATCCTCCATCTCTTGGCGAAGTTTTCTATATGTCATTCCCTCGCGCCATTCACTCTTAGGTTTTAAAGTTATTATAGTCTCAATCATGCCTAGTGGAGCAGAATCTGTAGCCGTATTCGCTCGTCCACCTTTACCAAATACAATAGCAACTTCTGGAAATGATTTTAAGATTTTGTCCGTTTTTTGTGTTAATGCTTTGGATTGATCTATTGAAATTCCATAAGGAGTTACTGGCATGTACATAAATGTTTGTTCATTCAACATTGGCATAAATTCCCATTTTAGAGAATGAAAAAGTGGATAAATATATCCAAGTGAAGCGATAACAAGCACAATGACTAAATATTTTAATTTAAGCCCATATACGATTATTGGATGATATAACCAAATAAAGAATCTATTTAAAGGATTTTTCTTCTCCGGCAAAATCCTTCCTTTTACAAAATATATCATTAATACTGGAACTAAAGTTATACTCAGTAACGCGCCAGCTGCCATGGCAAATGTTTTTGTGTAGGCTAAGGGAGTGAAAAGTAAACCTTCTTGACCAGATAATGCAAAAATTGGTAAAAATGAAACAACGATTAATGCCAAAGCAAAAAATATAGGTCTCCCTACAAGTTGAGACGATTTTAAAATAATATCTATGCGTTCCGTGTTAGTTGGTATACGGTTATGCTTATTTTCAAATTTGTACAACATCTTATGAGCGTTCTCAATCATGACTATGGACGCGTCAACAATAGAACCAATGGCAATGGCAATACCGCCTAATGACATGATATTTGAGCCAATGCCAAATAAGTACATTAATGAAAACGTAGCGCCAACGGTAAGTGGAAGAATTATTAAGACTATGAGAGATGAGCGAAAATGCATCAAAAACAACCCAATAATTACAACCACAATAATACTTTCCTCTATAAGTGTAGTGGTTAAAGTGTCGACCGCTTTTTCTATTAACATAGACCTATCATATACTGTAGTTACATCAACGCCATCCACTTTAAGTTCTTGCATTTTTTTATCAATTCGTTTAATAGCCGAATATACATCCTCCCCATAACGAAGAAGCACAATTCCACCAACGACTTCACCTTGGCCATTTAAGTCGGCTACACCACGTCTAGCAGCTGGTGTTCGCTCAACTACTCCTATGTCTCCTAGTGTAATTGGCAGACCATTTACTTGAGTAATAACAAGTTTTCTTATGTCGTCTAAACTTTTAACATAACCTTTAGCTTGAACCATCCATTCAAAACCATTTTCAATGACAATGCGTCCACCAGTATCATTATTGTTAGCCTTGAGTACTGAGGTTATGTCTTTTATTCCTATGTTATACCTTACGAGGTTGTCGTTATTTATGGAAACCTGATAAGTTGGAACGAAACCACCGATACTAGCTACCTCAGAAACGCCATCTACACCCATAAGAGCATATTTATAATAATAATCTTGTAGAGTCCTAAGCTCAGCTAAATTTTTTGTTTTTGAACTTAACGCATATTCATACACCCAACCAACTCCACTTGCATCAGGACCAAGGCTTACCTCCATGGATGAGGGCAACTGGGACTGTATGGATGATAATTGTTCTAGTACACGGCTTCTTGCCCAGTAAAGGTCGGTATCTTCTTTAAAAATGATATATATGAGTCCATTTTCATAGGTTGAATAACCACGCACCGTATCAATATTTGCGATAGCTAAAAATTGTGAAACAAGAGGATATGCACCTTGGTCTTCAATAATCTCAGGAGATTGTCCTGGCCAGTTAATGTGAACGATAACTTGTGGAGGAGATAAATCTGGCAGAGCGTCAAGAGGTGTGTTTTTTAAAGAATAATACGAACCCATTGTGATAAACAAAGTCATCATTAAAATTAAAAATTTATTTTTTATGCTCAAAGCAATAAGTTTTTCAATCATTTCAAATTCCTAATAAAGTGAATTAATTTGAGCATCTGAATCCATCATAAACAGAGCGTTATTTACAACTTCATCGCCCGCATTAAGACCTGAAATTATTGCGTATTTTTTAGGATTGAGAACTTTTACTTTGACCTCGATAGGTTCATACTCACCTTCATACTCACCGTGTATAAATACATAGTGTTTCCCGTCTTTACGGATAACAGCCGTTGCTGGTAGTATTAAATGCTCTTCTTCGTTTTTTAATGATATAACAGTAGAGTACATACCTGGAAAAAGTTCATGGTCATAGTTGTCTAGAGTCAACCTTAGCGTTAAAGTGGCGATTTTAGGATTAAGTTGTGGGTATAAATATTTTTTATTTGTAGTGTAGGTTTTTTCTAAACCATTGAAAGTCACTTCGTAACTTTTTACACTTTGGAGGATTGCACGTTCCTCTTCAAAAAGTTGTACTTCAACCCACACCTTATCTAAATCTACCACTTGAAAAAGCATTTGTTTAGCATTGAAAGCTGAACCTTTATCAATATTTTTTACAAAGATGTAACCATTAATGGGGGAATAAATAGTTGTATTAATGGAAGAAACATTTTGTTTTTCAATGTCATTAATTTCTTTATCGCTAATACCTAAAAGCTTTAGTTTTAGTTTTGCACTTTTAAGCATGCTGTTATTGGAGTATTTCTTAGAATAACTTAATGTGTTTAAATATTCATCCTTAGCATTCAAAACTTCCGGGGAATAAACTGTTAGTAAGGGGTCACCTTTTTTTACGCGTGTATAGATTTTGTCTGCATAAATCTTTTGGACATATCCACCAAAACGCGGTGTTATATTATATTTTCTACTATCATCCGTTTTTACAAAACCATAATTTTTTATGCGTTGACTTATAGTCTCTTTTTTTACTTTAATTGTTTGAACACTAAAAAGTTGTTTAACTGTTGCTTCTTTGGCAACTAAGACTAGTGGTAAGGTAATTAAAAGTATTTTTAATACAAACTTCATTTTAAATCTCCTGATAAGGCTGAAATTTTCGCATAAGAGCGATGATAATTTGCCATCGCTTGTATGCTCTGTTGCTCTAACTTTAGTTTCTTCACTAAAATATCTATATATTTAAATAAGTCTCCACCTGTAGATGTAGATGAAGAAGTTAGCTTAAACATATGATTTATCTTTGGTATAGCCTCATCGTGAACTATATGATAAATATCATATGCGGATTTCATATCTATGTAAGCACTTGTAAATGCAGAATTTACAAATATTTTTGTATCATTTTTTAAACTTTTTGAGGAAAGTGTCAACTGTCTAGCCTTCTCTTCTTTATAGTCTTCAGTAGAATAAATTGGTAAACTAATGCCAATTCCGAATGTAAAATAGTTGTCAAAATTCTTTCTATACGAATATGAGGCTAATAAGTTTGCATCCGGATAATTATCTAGTTTAGCCGTATTTAGAATAGCTTCACTTTTTTGTATTTCTTTTTCTCTTATTGCTAGTTTAGGATTGTTGACTAAATCAATTCTGAGATTTTCTACTGATGGCATGTCTGTAATCGATAGTTCTAAGTCTAAATCATTGACTTCAAAGGCACATAGATACGAAAGTTTAGAATATGCCGTAGCTATCTTCGTATTTAAATGACTTTTTTGAATTTTTAAATCTGATAATGTGAGTTCAGCTGACATAATTCCCATATGTTTGTCGCTAGTGCTTGTATATGATTCAAATAATTCTATATTTTGCTGCGTTAATTCTTCGTAACCAGTTATTATTTTATATAAATTTTCAAGTTCCCAAACTGAATAGGCTTGATTTTTGATACTTTGAACCAAAGAAACTTTTGCTTGAAATAATCTTTCTTTTAATATGTCTTTTTCAATTAAAGCCGTGTTCTTTAAGCTATCTCTTTTACCATAAAAGGGGAGTTTTTGTGAGATAGAAACTGTGCTTTTACTCATAGGCTGTTTTTCATCTATGGAATTTTTAGAATATGTTAATAAAGGGTTTGAAAACTGACCTGATGCGTCAATATGAGATTTATTTGCAGCTAGACGATAAGATATTGATTTAATGGATGGATTTTTTTGTAATGCTTTAATTATAAGTTTATCTAGGCTTAGGGCATAAAGTCCCGAGCCTATAAAAATCGATATTAAAATTAAAATTTTCATTATTGGTTTTCTTAAAAATTCAGAGATGTTTTAATACGGGATTTTTTACCATCTTTTGGCGTCATAAAAATATGTAGTTGCCAAGTTCCATTCATTGATATATTTAGAGTAATTTTATAGTCACCATCACCTAAGTATTGGGCATTTGCTTTTGAGCTCATAGCAGGCATACCTGGCATTGCTGGCATAAAAGCTTTCACTCTCACATTTGTTTCATTAAGTGCTTTAGAATCTTTAGTGATATGTAATATAAAAGTGTTTGAGCCAGTAGTAAGTGGCTTCTCTGATGTGATCTGAACTTGTGTACCTCTATGTTTTATGTCTTTAGTAAATGCAGATGCTTGAGCAATGCTAAAGCCTAAGGTTAAAACTAGTAACGTAAATATAATTTTTTTCATAATTGAGCCTTTGTTGTTTAATATATTTCATTGTAACATTTTTGTGTGTAGTATTTGTGTATTTATTATAGGCAGAATTTTGTGTAAAGAAGGTTTAGAAAAGCTTTTAAAGCTCTCCTAATATTTTAGCTAACTCTTCTGGTCTATTCGCATTTTTAATAGCATTCTCTTTTGAGATGATATTTTTGTGAAGTAGGTCTAAGAGTTGTTGTGTTTGCGTTGTCATCTTAGTCTCTTGTTGGTTCAGTTGCATTTGAGAGTAAATTTGGTGCACTTTATCTTCACGAATCTGATTTTGAATCGCAGGATTTGTAATGAGAATCTCTAGCGTCGCTACTTTTCCACTTCCTAATTTAGGAATAAGTGTCTGTGAAATTACGGCTATAAGTGAAGTTGCGAGCTGAGCACGTACTTGACCTTGCTCTTCTCCAGAAAATACATCGATAATACGGTTAATAGTTCCTGGCGCAGAGTTAGTATGGAGAGTTCCAAAAACTAAGTGACCTGTTTCAGCAGCTGTTAGCGCGGCACCAATTGTTTCAGCATCACGCATCTCCCCTATGAGGATAATATCTGGATCCTGTCTTAGCGCATACTTAAGGGCTGCTGCGAAAGATTTAGTATTTGTTCCTACGTCACGTTGTGAAAAGAGTGATTTATCATTTTTATGTACAAACTCCACCGGATCTTCAACCGTGATAATATGACGGCGTTCCGTTCTGTTGATCTCATGAAGCATTGAAGCAAGAGTTGTTGATTTACCTGAACCTGTTGGTCCTGTTACCAGTATTAGCCCTTTCTCTTTTTTTATTAGTTCTTTAAAGATTGGAGGATTTCCATAGTCATCAAGTGTAGGAATCTCAAGTGGAATCATACGAAATGCGCAAGCTATACCGTGAATGGTACGATAGTAATTCGCACGAAAACGCCCAATATTATTAAGTTCAAATGAAAAGTCTAGTTCATTTTCTTCTTCAAATACCTTTTTCTGTTTCTCTTCGAGAAGCGAGTAAGCCATTTCTTCTATATTGTTAGCATCCAAAACAGGAAGATTCAAAGCACGGAGTTCCTTATCTATTCTTATCTGTGGTTCACTTCCTACAACGAGGTGAAGGTCAGATGACTTAAACGCGAGGACGCTCTTGAGGAGTTTTTTTATATCTAATTTTTTACCAGCTTCAGTCGGTGTTTCTTCACTCATTTAAAAATCCTTGTATAAATTTCTTCTTTAAAACCTACAATAACTTCGTCTTTATACTCTATGACCGGACGCTTAATAAGTAGGTTTTCTTTACAGAGCCACTTCTCTTGTTCTTCTTCATTAAGGTTTAACTCTCCCAGTTTCAAGTTTCTATATGTGGTGCTTCTTGCGTTAAAAAGAGTTTTCATATCTATTTTAGTAAGCCATCTGGATATTGTATCACAAGATAGCTTTTCAGTTTTAAAATCAAAGATTTCGTAAGGAATATTATTGTTTTTGAAGAAAGAAACTGCTTTTTTTACACTATCGCAGTTTTTAATACCATAAATAGTTATCATGGCGTTTAGTCTATTATTTTTGGAACGATAAAGAAATTGTCACCACTATTGGGAGCATTTTTTAAAATATCTTCACTAACGCTTGCGCTAGAAACTACCGTGTCCTCTCTAAGTTGTGTGCTATTATCGCTCATTGCAAAGTTATTGTCAATACCATCTGTGTCAAGTTCACTGAGATTATCAACAAAGTTTACTATTTCAGAAAGCTCTGAGAGGATGTCTTCGCGTTTATCATCGCTAACTTTTAAAAAAGATAATTTTTCTAGTTTTTTAAGAAGCTCATTGTCTACTTGCATTGTATTTCCTATTTTGATGGTTATTCATTTTATTTAATTTTATCATATCTTTGATAAAACTTTAACACAATATTCGATAACATAATGAACTTTTAATAATATAGATAAAGAAGGATGATTTTTGAGTATTAAAAACGATATAGAAATGGTAAAAGAAGAGCTAAATTCAGAAGAAAAGTTTTTTGAAAAAGCAGTGATGACAGAAAGGTTTGTTAAAAAATATAAGGGTCTAATGATTGGTTCGGTAGTGGCAATTGTCTTTTTTATAGCTGGAAACATGGCATACTCGATAAATAAGCAAAACACTTTGGAAGCGACAAATATAGCGCTGAGTGAACTCCAGAAAAACCCAGCGGATATCGTAGCGCTAGGTGAGCTTAAATCTTTAAGTCCTGTTTTGAGTGATGTATGGTTATACTCTCAGGCTATCGTACAAAAAGATATAGCAACTTTAGAAAAACTTAAAAACTCCAAGTCACCTCTTATCGGTGATTTGGCATCATATGAATTGGCTCAAAACTCTGCTGATGTTTCCGCTCTTAATACTTATTCAAGTAAGCAAGATGCTATTTATAGAGACTTAGCACAGGTGCTAAGCGCGGTGAAACTGATAAATACTCACAAAATAGATGAAGCGCATCAGAAGCTAAGTATGATTAGTGTCGATTCTCCTCTTTCCCAAGTGGCAAAAACATTGATGCATTACGGGGTAAAGTAGAGTTTTGAGTAAATATCTTTTTATTTTATTACCTTTAGTGTTTCTTTTTTCAGCTTGTAGTACAAAACAAGTTTTTGAACCTAAAAAATTAGGAAGTGATTGGGAGAAGTACGAATACGATAAAGAAGACATTGTTGATACTTCTTCAAATGTGGCACTCTTGGAAAATTTACAGGTACTTACAAAAGAGGGTGTAATAAATGCAGATATAAATGCTTCTAACCGTCTTATTTCACTAAGTGATGGTTGGATAATAAGCGCCTCAATAGATGGAAATTTATATCTTACATCTCAAGAAGATAAAACACTAGTAAAAAAGCTTGTTCTAGAAAAGACAATTGCCGGAGCAAGCGTAAAAGACGACGAAGTGGCTGTTTTATTTGCTGATAATGAAATAGCGCTTTATAGTCTAGAGTCAAAAAAGCTTCTTTTTAAAGAGGCAGGGGCAAAGTTTACAGCTGCTGACTCTCGTATAGTGAATCCACACTTTATGAAAGGTCTTGTTCTTTTCGCAACACTCGATGGTAAGGTTATCATCGTAAATAGTGAACTTAAAAAAAGACTGAGAACTATTATAGTATCTTCAGAAGAGAACTTTAACAATATAATTTCATTAAATATCCTTGAAAACAAAATAATAGCTGCAACTGGACATAAAATACTTTCACTAGCGCAAGAAGAAATCCGCGCAAACTATGAAATAAGAAATATTGCTTATGATGAGACAAATATTTTTATTACGACGAAGCAGGGAGAAATTTTATCGTTGACTTCAGACCTTCAGATCGCGTTTAAAGAGAAGTTTCCTTTTGCTCACTTTTATGGGGTTGTCTCAAACGGAGATAAAATCTATGTTCTAGAAAAAGAGGGATATATGATAATCCTTGATAAAAATAGTTTTGAGTACACTGTTCATGAAGTCGATTTTGACGATGGATTTATATTCGCAACCGATAAAGATTTTTACATAGATAATAAAAAAATACTTACAGAGTAATGTCAAAAGAGCTAGAGGCATTTTTAGAGTATATAAGTGTCACTAAGGCACTTAGTAAAAAAACAGTAGAAGCTTATAAAAATGACCTTCTTATGGTCGAAGAGAATGCCCAAAAACCTCTTATAAAGCTTGACTCACCTAAACTTCTAGCTGTTTTAAGTATTTATGAAAATAAACGCACACTCAACCGCAAACTATCCTCCATAAACGCTTTTTTTGACTTCTGTTATAAGCAAAGATTTCAGACGCAAAAGAGTAAACTGAAGTTTGCGAAAATACCTAAACTTTTACCAAAGTTTTTGTCCTATAAACAGATACGAGCTGGTCTAGATATGTGTGATAGAACAAGTGTCTTAGGTCAACGTGATTATGCGCTTATACTCTTTTTGTATGCAAGTGGAGCACGAATTAGTGAGTGCTTAGAGATAAGTCGTAATGATATAGAAGATGAGTGGCTTTATATAAGACATGCAAAAGGCGAAAAGGAGAGAGTGGTCCCTTTAGCACAGATTGCAAAGGATGAGATAAAAAATTACCTCAATATGCTTAGCATAGATAAAGAGTATATATGGTGTAATTATAGAGGAGAAAAGCTAAGCAGGATAAGTGCTTATAAGATAACACAGAAGTACCTGGGCGTATCTCCACATGTGTTAAGACACTCTTATGCAACGTCTCTTATAACGGGAGGAGCAGACTTACGAGTGGTTCAAGAACTCTTAGGTCATTCTTCGCTTTTGAGTACGCAGATATACACGCATATACAAAAACAGGATTTAAAAGATACTGTTGACGTTTACCACCCAATGACAAAGGAGTCTTTATGAGTGAAGTTAATAACAAGATATTTTCATTTGCCTTTTTAAGTTCTCTTTTTTGTACACAAAACAAATGGCATCAGCATGGTGTATTTGTACATACTCTTCGCGTAACTTACTATACACTCAAGGCTAGAGACTTTAAGTTTCTTGCAGCTGGGCTACTTCATGATGTTGGCAAACCATTTAGCGCATTTAAAAAAGATGATGAAGATTATGAATTTCATGAATGGAGTTTTACAGACCATGAAGAAAGAAGTTATTTGATAATAAAGTCATGGCCCTTCGTAAGTGAATATACAAAAAAAATAGTACGCTATCACTATCTCATACGTGATATAAAAAAGTCTAAAAAAGAGAATTTAAAAAGATATATACAAAAACAAAAAATTTGGGATTCTTTAGATGATGAGATGCATAAGGATTTACATCAGTTTTTAGAGTATGATGATAGAGGTAAGGGAAAGAATAGAAGGTAGTGAATTTAACACTAATGTAACACTATTTTTATATAATGAAGTAGAATGAAATATTTATGACAAGGCGACAAGTGGAAACAGTAGATTTATTAAGTATTATTAGCATTGCGTTTTTGGGTTCATTTGGGCACTGTATAGGTATGTGTGGCGGAATTGTTATTGCATACACTACAATTAAAATAGATCCAACGAGTTCGAAAGTCTCAAAGAGTAAAGCTCACCTTCTTTACTCTTTGGGTCGTGTTTTAACATACTCATTTTTAGGGGCTCTTTTTGGTACCTTAGGAAATGCGGCAATGTTCTCAGGAAGTGCAAGAGGTATACTTTTAATTGTAGCTGGAATAGCTATGCTTTTAGCTGGACTTTCTCTTCTTGGAAAGTTAAAATTTCTATCTCTTATAGAACACTCTTTCTCATCATCTAATTTGTATAAAAAGACATTTAAGAGAATTTTAAACTCAAATTCCAACAGTAGCTTTTTTGCTCTTGGCATGCTAAATGGACTTCTTCCCTGTGGTTTTGTTTACTTTTTTGCTATTACGGCCATAGGAACAGCTGACCCACTTTATGGTGCTTTAGTTATGGCTATTTTTGGTTTAAGTACTATTCCTGCTATGTTCGGAGTTGGTTTTTTAGCATCTCTTGCAACTGCTACAAGCTTTAGAAATATGATGATGAGTCTATCGGCGGTAGCAGTGCTTGGTTATGGCACTTTTACCATTTATAAAGGCTATTTATTTATAGAGGATCCGGCCCCATCCGCTCAACATTGTCATTAATATATGATATAATTGGAACAAAAAAAAGGCTTCTTAACTAATGAAAAGCTCAATTGTTGATAGTATAAAGTCTCTTCCACCTCTTTCAAAGACTATTATAGACATAAATCGTGTTTATGCTGATGAAGAATCAGGCATAAATGATTTATCAAAAGTCATTGCACCTGACCCTATGATTGTGGCAAATCTTTTAAAGACCGCTAACTCACCTCTTTATGGTTTTGGTAAAGAGATAAAAAACGTAGCGCAGGCTGTTTCACTCTTTGGTATGAGTATGACAAGATCAATCGCTCTTGGAAACTCTGTGAGAAAACTACTCAATGTTGATATGAAGGCTTATGGTATTACAAGTGATGATTTTGCTAAGGTTTCCGCAAAACAAGCAAAGCTTATGATGAACTGGTACTCTAAAGTAGATAAGGCAAAGGCAGATGACCTTTACCTTGCCGCATTTTTGCAAGAGACTGGAAAGATTCTTATCTCTAGTAATGTAATCCAAGAAGATGAAGATACAAGCTTTAAGTCAGAAATAGACATGACTATGGACATCGCCCAGGTTGAAAGAGCGTATGTACAGGTTTCAAGTTCAGAAGTTACGGCTGAAGTTTTTGCTCACTGGGGTTTTGATAAACAATTTGTAGAAATGATTAAGTATGCTGATAATCCAAATGCGGCACCAGAAGAGATAAGAGAGTATTCAGTAGCTCTTAATATCGTAAAAACAGCACTTCCAATAAATAAGCCATTTTCAGACCATGCAATTAACTTTGCACTTACTAAGGCTAGAGATGCTGGATTGAACCATGAACTTTTAGAAGATGCCATTGATGATATGTTAGATATTATAGAGGATACAAATGAGTAAAACAGTCACAGTAATAGATACTTTTGGATTTTTCTTTAGAAGTTTTTATGCTCTCCCCCAACATCTTAAAAATAAAGATGGCTTTCCAACAGGTCTTTTAACAGGTTTTACAAACTTTATTTCTACGCTTCAAAAAGATCACGATAGTGATTACATTATTTTTGCGATAGACACAAAAGGGAATACATTTCGTAATGAAATAGACCCTAACTACAAAGCCAATCGTTCCGCGCCACCACCTGAGCTTTCAATGCAACTTCCCGTCGCTATAGAATGGATAGATAAAATGGGTTATAAAACATTAGGCATGAGTGGTTTTGAAGCTGACGATATGATAGCGACAGTCGTACATTTAGCGCAAGAACAAGGCCATAGCGTTCGAGTAGTCTCGCATGATAAAGATCTTTACCAGCTTATAGATGATGATAAAAATACAATTATTATAGATGCCATTAAACGCAAGAGCATGGATGAAAAAGCATGTTTTGACAAGTATGGCGTTACTGCCAAACAGTTTACTGATTATCAGGCAATACTCGGCGATAGCGCCGATAACGTTCCCGGTGTCAAAGGCATAGGAAAAGTAGGCGCAGAAAAACTTTTAGTACAGTATGGCACACTTGACAATGTCTATGCAAATGTTGAGGAAGTAAAAGGCGCAAATCAAAAAAAGCTTATAGAATGTAAAGAACAAGCTTATATGTCAAAAGAACTAGTAACCCTTAAACGCGATGTATTTCCTAGTATGGACTTTGAGGAGTATGCTATGAATATTGAAAATCCATTTCTTAACATCTATGACGAACTTGTCCAGTATGAACAAAACGCGGTACTTCGCGTGCTTCACGCTAAAAACCAAGTGAGTGATGAGAAGCGAGAAAGCGCCGTTCAAAATATAGAAGAAGAAGATTATAGCGTGAAGCTAGAGTTTAAAGCGACTCTCGTTACAGACGTAACAACCCTCAACTCCATCTTAGACAAACTCAAGCCAGATACGATCGTGGCGTTTGACACCGAGACAACGGGGCTAGATTACCAAAAAGATAAACTTGTTGGATTCAGTTTTTGTTTTGATGAGAAAGAGGCTTTTTATGTTCCTTTTGCTCACTTTTATCTAGGCGTGCCTGAACAGATTAGCGAAGATGACGCAAAGTCTGCCATGAGAAAAATCTTTAAGTCAAAAGTAGTGGGACATAACATCAAATTTGACCTACACTTTGTTACTCGTTTCTTAGAAGATGACAGCTTAGAAGTATATGCCGATAGTATCATTTTAGCTTGGCTTATAAACTCTGAGTCGGCACTCTCTTTAGACAAACTTTCTTCCGCACTTCTTGGTCATCAGATGGTTGCGTTTAAAGATACGGTAAAAAAAGGCGAGACTTTCGCAGGTGTTGCTCTAGAAGACGCTTGTCAATACGCGGCGGAAGACGCCTTCATCACTGCTAAACTTTATAATGTTTTTTTGGAGAAGTTAGAACTTCAAAATGCGACACATCTTATAGATGAAGCGAGAGAGCTAGAGTTTCCTTTTATAAAAACACTTTTAAAGATGGAAAAAGAGGGAATAGAAGTTAATAGTAGTTTCTTAGAAGAGTTTTTAGTTGAAGTAAAAGAGACACTTTCACACTTGACTAAGAGTATCTATGAGCTTGCTGGAAGCGAGTTTAACATAAACTCGACTAAACAGTTGGGTGTCATACTTTTTGAGACATTAGAGCTTCCCGTAGGTAAGAAAACAAAAACAGGCTATTCAACCGATGAGAAAGTTTTAAGCGGACTTAGAGATAAGCACGACATCATTCCTAAGCTTTTAGAGTATCGTGAAGTATACAAACTTTTCTCTACTTATATCGAACCACTTTTAAAACTAAGTCGTGAAGATGCAAAGAGCCGTATTCATACGTCTTTCGTGCAGACTGGAACTGCGACGGGACGTCTAAGTTCTAAAAACCCAAACCTTCAAAACATACCTACGAGAACGCCATTAGGCGCAAAAATTCGTCAAGCGTTTGTAGCGGGAGAAGGTAAAAAACTCATAGGTATAGATTACTCTCAAATTGAGCTGCGTTTACTTGCGCACTATTCAGAAGATAGCGTTTTAGTCTCCGCGTTTAAACACGACAAAGATATTCACCTTCAAACGGCTATCGCTCTTTTTGGTGAAGAAGAAGCTCCCGCTAAACGTAGTATCGCTAAAACTGTAAACTTTGGACTTCTTTATGGAATGGGCCCTAAAAAACTCTCAGACACACTTAAAATAACTACCAAAGAAGCAAAAGAGATTATTGAAAAGTACTTTGAATCTTTTCCTACTGTTCGCGCTTACTTTCGTTCTATTGTAGACACTTCTAAAGAGAAGGGTTATGTGGAAACACTTCTCAAACGCCGTCGTTATTTTGACTATGAGAACGCGACGCCAATGTTTAGAGCGGCTTATGAGCGAGAAAGCGTTAACTCCGTTTTTCAAGGAAGCGCGTCTGACCTTATAAAACTCAGTATGAATAAAATTCATACTCTTATAGAAAAAGAGAACTTAAACGCGAAAATGCTACTTCAAATCCATGATGAACTAATTTTTGAGGTCAAAGCCGAAGAAGCAGAAGCTTTAGGTGCTAAGTTCCGCAGTGTAATGGAAGAGATTATGGAACTTAACATTCCTCTCAAAGCAAGTCTTAACATCGGCGATAACTGGAGTGAGTTAAAATAGTTTTACTTTTTAGTAGTCGTATATAAAAAGCTAAATACTTCTGCTATCGCCTTGTACATTTCCGCTGGAACTTCTCTGTCTATATCTACTTTAGAGAGAAGTTCCACTAAATCCTCATCTTTTTTTATAGGTATATCATTTTCCTCTGCTATTTTAATGATATTTTTAGCGGTAAACCCTTCTCCTTTAGCCGTTACCATAGGAGCTGAACTTGTAGAAGTGTCGTACTTGAGCGCTACAGCTTTTTCTTTCATGCTTTTACCTCAAATCCTAAGTCTAAATCAGGATAGTTTTCTGTATAAGAATTTGAAGTCTCATCTAAAAATCGTATAGACTTTGGAGTGATGCCAGCATTGATGAGTTGTTTTTTTAGCTCGGGCAGTTTCTCTTTTATCTTCTCTTTTAATTCATCACTCTGCGAACTGATATTAATATTGAGCTGATTTTTTTCAAATATACCTAAACGCAGTTTTAACTCCCCATACTCTTTAAGCATAAGGTTTATGTCACAAAAAAAACTATCCTTTTTCCCCTTAGTAATGTTAATATTTCCATCTTCCATCGCCTCCCAAGCATAGGGTAG